>NZ_JBQKHJ010000038.1:0-24966 GCF_052118345.1 Prevotella sp. LCP21S3_D2
GAAGCCTATCAAGAAAGTTTTTAAATCATTGAATAAGCAGTTGGATTCCTTTGGACTCTTCAGCCATTCTTACTTATCTATTGATGGTAGTAAGTTCAAGGCTGTAAATTCAAAGGATAACAACTATCCACTATTTAATTTATCCTTAAAATCTCTAAATAATACCTTAGGGTAACTTACCTTTTGGTAATATTTATGCCAAGAAGAACTTAGTAATAAGTTTCTTACTAAAAGATAGCCTACGGTTCCTTTAAAAAAGGCTAAATATTACCCTAGGGTAATTTACCTTTGGGTAATATTTAGTAACTTTGCATCAAATTACTAGGAATATGACAGCATATCAATCTCCATTTCAATTCGGTACGCTAGCTACCAACGATAATTTCATCGACCGTGTGGAAGACAGGGCTTTGCTGAAGCAATTGCTGTCCTCTCATATCAACGTGATGCTTATCTCACCACGCCGATGGGGCAAGTCGTCGCTAGTCAAGAAAGCGATGAGTGAATTAGCTGATGAGGACAAGAGCGTGAGAGTCTGTTACATAGATGCTTTTAGCATCGGTTCAGAGGCTGAGTTCTATCGCACATTTGCCAGTCAAGTTATAGCTTGTGCTTCTTCTAAGATGGAACGATGGATGGAGGATGCCAAGAAGTTTGTACCGCAAGAGCGAGACAAGATGACTATCCTGCAACTTCCCGAAATGCTGGCAAAGGAAAAAGGTATCAAGATTATCGTCTGCATAGACGAGTTCCAGCAACTGGCTAATCTCCCAGAATACAAGGACATGGAAGGAAAAATGCGCTCCGTATGGCAGCAGCAACAGCTCACCTCTTACTGTCTCTACGGCAGCAAGCGAAATATGATGCTCAACATCTTCAACAATGCCAACAGTCCTTTCTATCGCTTCGGACAAGTGATATTCATGCAGAAGATAGCCAAGAAACATTGGATTCCATTCATCCAACAATCGTTTGAGAAAACGGGCAAGTCTATTTCCGTTGATTTGGCAGATAGAATATGCAACACAGTATCTTGCCATTCCTGGTATCTGCAACAACTCTGCTATTTCATCTGGAGTTTCACGGCTTCAGAAGTAACCGAGGAGGTGTTTGCATTAGGCTTAAAACAGGTGCTCAACATCAATACCCCGATGTTCCAAAACGACACGGAGAACCTGAGTTCCACACAGATAGAGATGCTCAAGGCTATCGCCGATGGAGAACAACATTTCTCATCACAAGCTGTCAAGCAAATCTACAATCTCGGCAATCCTAACACAATAGTCAAAAACAAGAAGACGCTCCAAAACAAGGACATCATCGAAAAACAAAATGATGACTTTGTATTTGTAGACCCGATATATTGCATTTGGTTCAAAGGGGAATACTGTTAGGAATATCCAATTCGTCCACCACAATAAAAATCGGTCTCGACTGACGACATAATAAGAAACAAAATATAAAGATATAAAAAGAATAAGATAATGGCAAACGACAATAAAGGGCTTACACCGATGATGCGACAATTCTTCGAGATGAAAGCAAAGCATCCCGAGGCATTGCTGCTTTTCCGCTGTGGCGACTTCTACGAAACTTACTGCGAAGATGCGATAGAGGCTTCCCGAATACTCGGCATCACCTTGACCCGACGTAACAACGGTGGTTCGGCTGGTGGAGCAGAGATGGCTGGATTCCCTCATCATGCTCTCGATACTTATCTGCCTAAATTGGTGCGTGCAGGTAAGCGTGTGGCGGTATGCGACCAGCTGGAAGACCCGAAGAAGAAACGACTGGAAATAAAGGGTAAGAAGGGACTGAGCCAGATGGACAAGATGGTGAAGCGAGGTATTACTGAACTCGTTACACCGGGTGTGGCGATGGGAGATAACGTGCTGAACTACAAGGAGAACAACTTCCTGGCAGCCGTACACTTCGGCAAGACCGCCTGCGGTGTGAGCTTTCTGGATATCTCGACCGGAGAGTTTCTTACCGGCGAGGGAACCTACGACTATGTAGAAAAACTGATGGGCAACTTCATGCCGAAAGAGGTGCTCTACGACCGCGCCCGAGTGAATGACTTCGAGAAATATTTCGGCAGCAAATACTGTACCTTCGAACTGGATGACTGGGTTTTCACCGAACAGACAGCCCTGCAGAAACTCCTGGGACATTTCAAGACAAAATCTCTGAAAGGTTTCGGTGTAGAGCATCTCAAGAACGGCGTGATAGCCAGTGGTGCCATCATGCAGTATCTCGAGATTACCCAGCATACACAGATTAATCATATCACCGCCCTTTCACGTATTGAAGAAGATAAGTTCGTGCGTATGGATAGGTTTACTATCCGTAGTCTGGAGCTGGTTGCCCCTATGCAGGAAGACGGTTCTTCTCTCCTGAATGTCATCGACCGTACGGTAACGGCGATGGGCGGACGTATGCTCAGACGCTGGCTGGTCTTCCCATTGAAGGACGTTAAACCAATCAACGAGCGTCTCGACATCGTGGAATATTTCTTCAAGGAACCGGAATTCCGTCAGCTTCTCGATGACCAGCTGCATCGCATCAGCGACCTGGAGCGTATCATTTCCAAAGTAGCCGTGGGTAGAGTTTCGCCACGCGAAGTGGTTCAGCTGAAGAATGCACTCGAAGCCATCCAGCCTATCAAGGTGGCTTGTCAGCATGCCAAAAATGAAGCCTTGAAACGGATAGGGGAGCAGCTCAACGTATGCGAGACCTTGAAGGACCGTATCGCCAGAGAGATTCAGCCCGATCCGCCACAGCTTGTCAATAAGGGTGATGTGATTGCCGACGGTTTCAATGCCGAACTTGATGACCTTCGTGCCATCAGCCGTCATGGCAAGGATTATCTGCTCAAGATACAGGAGCGGGAAATAGAGAAGACGGGCATCACCAGCTTGAAGGTAGGTTATAATAACGTCTTCGGATATTATCTGGAGGTGAGAAATACCTTTAAGGACAAGGTGCCTGAGGAGTGGATTCGCAAGCAGACGCTGGCTCAGGCAGAGCGATATATTACCCAGGAACTGAAGGAATATGAGGAAAAGATTCTCGGTGCTGATGAAAAGATACTGGTATTGGAGGCACAGCTCTTCAACGAATTGATTGTTGCCATGCAGGAATATATTCCTCAGATTCAGATCAATGCCAACCTCATCGCCCGTATGGATTGTCTCTTGTCCTTCGCCAAGACATCGGATGAAAACCGCTATGTGCGTCCTGTTATCGACGATTCTGAGATTCTCGACATCAAGCAGGGTCGTCATCCGGTGATAGAAACCCAGTTGCCTTTGGGCGAGCGCTATGTTCCGAACGATGTGTTGCTGGATACAGAGAAGCAGCAGGTGATGATGATTACCGGTCCTAATATGGCAGGTAAATCGGCGCTTTTGCGTCAGACGGCTCTTATAGTCTTGCTGGCTCAGGTAGGATGCTTTGTTCCGGCAGAAAGTGCGAGGGTTGGACTGGTTGACAAGATATTTACGAGAGTAGGAGCCAGCGACAATATCTCTCTGGGTGAATCAACCTTTATGGTAGAGATGACCGAGGCAGCTAATATATTAAATAATGTATCGCCGCGTTCATTGGTTCTCTTTGATGAGTTGGGAAGAGGAACTTCCACCTATGACGGTATTTCCATAGCCTGGGCTATCGTGGAGTATCTGCATGAACATAAGAGGGCACAGGCACGTACGCTCTTTGCCACTCACTATCATGAGCTCAACGAGATGGAGAAGATTTTCCCTCGCATCAAGAACTTCAATGTGAGTGTAAAGGAAGTGAACGGCAAGGTTATCTTCCTGCGTAAGTTGGAGCCGGGAGGCAGTGAGCATTCTTTCGGTATTCATGTGGCAGAGATTGCCGGAATGCCTCGCAGCATCGTAAACCGTGCCAATGTGATTCTCAAGCAGTTGGAGGAGGATAATGCGGGTGTTGGTGGTGCCGGCAAGCCTAATGTGCAGCGCATTGATGAGCCTAAGGAGGGTGTACAGCTCAGTTTCTTCCAGCTCGATGATCCTGTGTTGACGCAGATACGTGATGAAATCCTCGGTTTGGATGTCAACAATCTTACCCCGGTAGAGGCATTGAACAAGCTCAATGACATCAAGAAGATTCTACTGGGAAGATAAAAATATAAATCCCTCCCCGTGGCAGCAGATGCTGTTGCACGAGGAGGGATTTTTATAATCTGAAAATAAGTCGTCTAATATTATTTTGCCTCTACGTTCTTTTCTTTCGCTCTCTTTGTGCTGGAAGCAATGCTCCATACACCGGCGATGATGAGCGGAATACTCAATATCTGTCCCATATCCATAGGCAAGCCTGCCTCGAATGCCACCTGAATCTCCTTCGTATATTCGATGAAGAAGCGGAAGGTGAAGATAAGGGTAAGGCAAAGACCGAAATAGAAACCGGTTCCAACGCTCTTAGGACCTCTCTTCTTATAGATGAAGAGGATGATGAGGAAGAAGCAGAAATAAGCCAATGCCTCATAGAGCTGACCTGGATGGCGTGGATACTGGTCTTCGCGAACGAAGATAAACGCCCAAGGCACATCGGTAACCTTGCCGATAATCTCTGAATTCATCAGATTGCCCAAACGGATAAAAGTGGCTGTAATGCCTGAGCAGATACCCATATTATCGAGCACTACCCAGCCGCTCACCTTCATGTTGCGGCAATAGAGCCAGATGCCGACGAACATGCCGAATACACCTCCGTGGCTAGACAGTCCCTCATAACCCGTAAATTTCCAGCTGCCGTCTGGCATGTGGTGGATAGGTATCAGCATCTCGATGAAGTGATCCCACTGGGTGAGGAAATATTCCGGCTGATAGAAGAGACAATGTCCCAGACGGCCACCTATCAATACACCGATAAAGATGTAGAGAAACAGTGGAGAGAACTTCTCATCTGAAAGCCCCTGCTGCTTGTAGAGCTTGCTCATGAGCAGATAGCCCAGCAGCAGACCGATCATCCAGCAGGTGGAATAGTAGCGGATGGTCATAGGACCCAGATGAGCCAGGATAGGATCTGGGTCCCATACGATATAGTTAAGCAGATTTGCTATCATAACTGTAGAAGAATAGGATTATACATTGAAGCGGAAGTGCATGATGTCGCCATCCTGTACGACGTACTCCTTGCCCTCGATACCGAGCTTGCCAGCCTCACGTACAGCAGCTTCAGAGCCATACTTGATATAGTCATCATACTTGATAACCTCTGCACGGATGAATCCCTTCTCGAAGTCGGTATGGATGACGCCGGCACACTGAGGAGCCTTCCAGCCCTTGTGATAGGTCCATGCCTTGACCTCCATCTCACCAGCGGTGATGAATGTTTCGAGGTTCAGCAGGGCGTATGCCTTCTTGATGAGTCGGTTTACGCCGCTCTCTTCCAGTCCGAGTTCTTCGAGGAACATCAGCTTGTCCTCGTAGGTTTCGAGCGATGCGATGTCTTCTTCTGTCTTTGCAGCGATGACCATGCACTCAGCACCTTCTTCCTTAGCGATTTCCTCTACCTTCTTGCTATACTCGTTGCCGGTCTTGGCAGAAGCCTCGTCAACATTGGCTACGTAGAGCACTGGCTTGGTAGTGAGGAGGAAGAGGTCGTGAGCCACCTTCTGCTCTTCCTTGGTTTCGAAAGTAACGCCACGGGCGTTCTTTCCCTGCTCCAGAACAGCCTTGTAAGCCTCCAGAACGGTAACCATCAGCTTAGCATCCTTATTGCCGGCAGCAGCAGTCTTCTGCTGCTTGGCGAGCTGAGATTCGATGGTTTCCAGGTCCTTGAGCTGCAACTCTGTATCGATGACGCTCTTGTCCTCCAAAGGATCAACCTTAGCGCCACCTTCGCGAACGATGTTGTCATCGTCGAAGCAGCGGATTACGTGGATGATAGCATCACACTCACGGATATTTCCCAAGAATTTATTACCAAGACCTTCGCCCTTGCTGGCACCCTTTACGAGACCTGCGATATCTACGATTTCGCAAGTGGCTGGGACGATGCGTCCAGGGTGAACAATCTCTGCCAACTTGTTGAGTCGCTCATCAGGTACGGTGATGACGCCCAAGTTTGGTTCGATAGTACAGAAAGGGAAGTTAGCTGCCTGTGCCTTAGCACTAGACAGACAGTTGAACAGTGTAGACTTACCCACGTTTGGGAGGCCTACAATACCACATTTTAATGCCATTTTATCTTTAAACGTTTAAATATTTGGGTGCAAAGTTACACATTATAAATGAAAGATACGAAGAAATCGTGGAAAATTAACTAAAACTTGGGGCATGAGACAAGAAAAAGGGCTGGTGGTATAGGTTTTCTCAATAACTTTTCTTACCTTTGCGAAAAAAATCAAGGCTTATGTCAGAGAATCAAGATATACGATGGGTACAGCGATTGAGCAACTATGACAAGGCGGTTACTCGATTGCAGAATGCAGCCAGGATAGTTTCTACGGAGAAACAATTCAGTGGCGAAGTGGATGACCTTTTGAAAGAAGGTCTGGTGCAACGCTTTGAATATACTCAGGAATTGGCATGGAAAGTGATGAAGGATTATGAGGAATATCAGGGCTATACCGATGTGCAGGGTTCAAGAGATGCTATCCGCAAGGCTTTGCAGATGGGTATCGTAGAGGATTCTGCCTGGATGAGTACCATTTCATCCCGTAATCTTACTTCTCATTGTTATGATGAAGAGGAATTCAATATGGTATTGAACCAGATTATCCATGATTATCTTCCGATATTCGTAAAGTTCAGCGAGAAGATGAATGCCATCAAGGCTTCTGATGTATAATTTCTCCTGTTCTTGTTTATCTCTTTTGTTTCGGTAGTTTAGAAATGAATCTCTTTGATATTGACAGATGAAAAAATATGGCATAGAAGAGGGAGACTGGAAGAAAGTGTTCTCGGTTTTCTCTCATTTCCCTCATATCAGTAAGGCAATACTTTTTGGCTCCAGGGTTAAAGGAACCAACAAGCCTTTTTCCGATGTGGATATCGCATTGGTAGGCGAAGCCTTGTCGCTTACTGACTTGCTCCAACTCAAGAATGAAATAGATGATTTGCTCCTGCCCTACGAGTTTGATTTCTGCATCTATAAGGATTTGAAGAATGCTGATTTCAAGAGCCATATTGACAGGAGAGGGGTAGAGATATATGATAGAACTTCTCGGGAATTATAATAGAAGTCGTTGGAAAAGATATGAGAAATCATTGGAAGATATAGTATCTAAGGCCACACATCAGCTGTTGTGCGGGCGTTGAACAGCTGATGTGTGATGAAATTCTTACATCTTCTCTAGTTGTAGAATTGTGATGGATATTATTTCTTTTTGCTATTCTTTTTGGTCAATGTCTTTTCGTCAGATTTCAATCTGCGTTCTACTTTCTTGACATCTTCACCTGCAGGAAGATTTTCTGGCACAATGCCACGTTGGAGCATCATATTACGAACAGCCTTATTATTATCGACATGCTCTTGACAGATAGTTTGCTGACCATGTAAATCCTTTTGCTGAACGTTGACAGAAGTCATTTCTGCAGCAAAATCTTTGGCTTTGATATTGAGTGTAGGGAGGAAATCGGCGAGAGGCCTGCTGTTGGGAGCACCCAATTTTCGTTTGAGAAGAGCCGTGTCGAGATTAAACAACGCCTTGTCGCCCAAGGAGCGAATGATGGCAAAGCCTTTGCTGTCCACACCTCTTTCATATAATACACCAGAGAGACGCTTTTCTGTTTCAGCAAGTTTTGCACGTGCTTGTACACGTTCGTATTCCTGCAAACGCTTTTGCACCAATTCTGCTCGGCGAGTTTGTACGGCAAAGTAGTTTTGGGCAAAAGAGATTTGTGGCTTGCGTGGATCACCGTTTTGGGCAATGAGATAGCAAGCATAACGAGTCAGCATGTAGTCTTTGACTTCACGCTGAGCACCTTTAGCAAGAGGTATCATTTTCCCAACGCCGGGAAAATGATATTCTACCATTTCGCCAGCGTTGATACAAGCGTCTTTAGCTCGCTCGATGACTCCTTCAAATCTTTCCCATTTGGAATAACCCAACACTTGTGCAAGTTCTCTTGCACTCCAACATTCTACGCCTTCGTATTCGTTGGCAATAGCTTCAAATTGCTCGAACAATTCTTTGATTTCTTCTTCCTTCATAATTGCTTATTTTTATGATATTTCGGCAAAGTTACGCTTTTTATTTGGTTGTAGCAAGGTATAGGTTATTTATTTCCTTCTTTGCTCATCAATAAATACTTGTATCTCTCCTAAATTTCCAATTTCTTTTGGTAGAACAAACATATTTTAAACGTTAGTCTGCTACAAGAATATTCTGTGTAACTCATATCGTTTAATTTTGAAAAGACTTCTTGGCTTCTGTCAAACTGTTATATAGCTCATCGTCAAACTCTCGGATGTCTTCGTCAGTCAATACTCCGTCATAGTATAGGTAACATACGGTGATGTAATATCTACCTCCTGACATCCCATCGTATCGGCGAGCGATATGCTTGTCGAATTGGTATACCTTATCATATAGTTTGAGGTATGCATCGTGAGCATCCTCTTCTGATGCGTTCTTGTTCATGAAATCTTTGGTAGATTACATGAACTTGGCGCACTCTCGCTGCAAGCCCAAATTAATGAGCTTGCGAGCTGTTTTCTTCTGAGACTTCGTTAATTCGATAATGTTCTAAACGTTTCTTTTCCTTTTTAGTTTTGTTTCTTTTTGACATACATTCCTTGCAGATGTGCAGTTTGTGTCCTTTACCACTGAACGACTCGTTGGATTTATACTCTCCACACATCTTGCAATAATGTCCTTGGTGCTTATGTTTCTTTTTACCCATGACTTATTTTGCAAACAACTTACCGATGAGATTCAGAAGGTTAGAAACAGTCTCTTTGCTCTCCACTGGTATCTTGATGGAGGTTTCGCCTGTCTGCTCGTCTTTCTCAACGATGGAATCAACCAGCTGGGCTGTGGCTTCTGGCGACTTTAAGGTTTCGGCTAAGCCTGAGAGGAAAGATATTCCCAGGGCAACCAAATCCTTTGGCTCACTTGAGCGATTAGAGACAGATTCTCTGTTCGAAGATGAGTTCGTTTGCTGCTGGATGGAAACCTCTTCTTTATTCTCGTTAGATTTATGTTTGTTGCGAGCCTTCTCTGTTTCTTCGTCCTCTTCCACCATACCGCTCACTGTTTCCATCATCTTGCTGAACTTATCATCTGTGATGAATACAGAATCTTCGCCGTCATCAAGAACGCCTTCAAACATGGAGGTCTTGAAACGCAACTTACCGAGCATTTCCTGCTCGATGGAATCAGGTGTTACGAGATTGATAACCTGGATGTTGTTCTGCTGACCAAGGCGATAGATGCGCCCGATACGCTGTTCGAGAACGGCAGGATTCCAAGGCAAGTCGATGTTGATGATGGTAGCGGCTGACTGCAGGTTCAAGCCTGTGCTTCCGGCATCAGTAGAGAGGAAAACCCGGCTCGATGGTTCGTTCATGAAATTATCTACCAGGTTTTTGCGCTTTTCGGATGGCACGCCACCATGCAGATATTCAAAGCCTATTTCTTTTTTCTCCAGTTCCTTGGCGATGAGGCGGGTCATGCGTTCCCATTGACTGAATACCACAACCTTTTCACCTTCCTCGCTGATAATGTCGCTGATGATGTTCACGCATTCATCCACCTTGGTGTCGTATCTCGTCTTTTGGTCGAGGATATAACTGCTGTCACATACCATGCGCATCTGTGAGAGGAAGAGCAGGAGACGCTTGCGGTCTTTATCGGATAGGAAATGCATCCTGCGCCATTTCAGAACCAGGAGACGTACCTGGTTCTGCCACTCCTGATGCATCTCCATCTGCTCGTTGGTCATCGGAATGAAAAGGTTCTTGTCAGAACGCTCAGGCATCTGGAGTTTCACATCCTTCTTGCGACGACGGATGAGAATATCGCCCAGCTTCTTGCCTATGTCGTTTAAGTTCTTATAACCCAGAACTTTTCCTGTTTCATCAGTAATGATATGCTTGTCTTTGAAGAGGTAGTAAGGGGCAAGGCGGAAATTATCAACAAACTCCACGATAGAGTAGAGTTCATCGAGCTTGTTCTCCAATGGGGTACCGGATAGAATTACGGAGTAATCTGATTCTATCTTTCTTGCCGCACGGGAAATCTGCGTGTTCCAGTTCTTCAGGCGCTGCACCTCGTCCATGATGAGCATATCGGTTTGCAAACAGCCGAGTATCTTGATGTCATTGGCGGCACTATTATAGGAAATAATCTTGTAAGGTTCCGGGCGATTGTACGCTTCCTTTCTCTTGAGATGACTTCCCTCTATGACGAAGACTTCGGCATCAGTAAACTTCTTGATTTCACTTCGCCATTGATATTTGAGCGAGGTAGGGCAGAGGATGAGTACAGAGCCAATAAGACCTTCCTTGCGTAGCAGTTCGGCAGTACCTATAGCTTGGATTGTCTTTCCGAGACCCATCTCGTCGGCAATGATAGCCTTTCCTGCCTTTGCAGCAAAGCGGATGCCCTCTTTCTGGTAAGGATAGAGGTTTACTTTCAAAAGATTGTTGAGTTTCTCGTCATCGTATGTCTTCACAATCTTCATTCTTTTCGCTTTTTCGCGAATATCGATGATAAAGTCAATGGCATCTTTATAGCATCTGAATGTATCGCTGATTTGGCGAGCTTGTTTCAAGAAAGAGCCAATGCGGGCATAGGCTGATTTCTTCAAGACATGGTTCTTGTCAAAGTAATCTTTGGCTAACTGTTCGTATGCCTCCTTGTTGTCTGAGCCGATACGAATCTTTACGCATCGCTCATCCCGATAGGAGAGATAGACAGAAGTATAAGGTGGCAATTCCCGATGTACATGTACGCCCCTCTTTCCGCCAAACCATTTCTTGACGGCTTCGATATGTTTGCAAGTGCCGAGTCTCGAAGTCTTGAAATCCATGCAGGAACAATAATTCCATTCGCTGTTGGCTCCACGATACACCACCTTGTACTCGTTGTTCTTTTCAGGGTTGCGAACGATATACTCTCCAGGGCAAAGGGTGTCATCAACACAACTGATATCGAAGTGCTCGATATCGGTCACCTGCTTGCGCAGTTTGATTTGCCATTCCTCTAAAGTCATGTTTTCTGGTTTCACGATATGCGAAACCTTGACTTTCTTCTTTTTCTTTGTAGCCTTCTTGGTGCTGTTACCGTCTTGGTTAGCTGCCTGCTTATTATTCTTTGCCATTGTTATGTTGCCTTATTTCAAACGTTTAAATATATTTAATGCAAAGATACACATTATGGATGAAAGATACAAAGAAATCGTGGAAAATTAACTAAAAATCATAGATGAGGGAAAATTGATGTTGGAAAAACAAGTGAAACGCTGAAACACTTGCGGATGCAGGAAGATATAGGAGAAGACGTTGAGGTATATAGGGATAGTCTTCAAAAGATATAGGGATAGTTGTCGAAAGATATAGGAGAAGTACCTGGAAGGTATAACAGAAGTCTTTGAGACATATAATGGAAGTTTCTAGAAGATATAGCAGAAATTGTTGGAAGATATAGTATCTAAGGCTGCACATCAGCTGTTGTGCGCTTGCACATCAGGTGATGTGCGCTTGCATAACAGCTGATGTGCGAGTGTTGGACGGCTGATGTGCGGTGAAAAAGTTACCATTTTCCCAATGCTGGGAAAATGGTAAGAGATTAGAGATTTTTTTCGAATTGCTTCAATACATCACATCGGGTGGTGTATTGATCCACGATTTCCGGATGTTGACGGCTGAACTGGCTCCATTCCATCATTGCCTGATATTGAGCGGATTGTGGCTGGAGAAGCTTCTGCTCGTTCCAGTTGGCATCGTATGTAATTTTGAACCATGGATCGATGCCGATGGATGAGAGGGCATAGAGCGAATGATAGCGAAGCGTAAGATTGCTGCTTTGCTTGCTCACCTTGAGATATTTCTGAGCGATGGCTGCGAAATCGGCTTCGCCTGTGCGGGCACTATCGGCTACGCTCTTGCCATAATGGGTAAGATACCAGCAGTCGCCATAACAGGATGCCTGATAATAGCGGGTGGCAAGTTCATAGGCAAGTTTCTCTCTGACTTCGCCTTCACGAGCCACATTGTATTGGCTGATGAGCTGGTTCATCTCCTTACAGAATTTCAACTTCGGGTTCTCTTTCAGGTGGGCATAACTGCCCTGAATGCTCCACATATCCGAATCATTCACCTTCTGGTGGTTGAACCAGTAAGGCACAGCATAACTGCGCTTCTCGGCATAGAAACTGATGGCCTGGTTGTTGATGAAATCCAAAGAAATATCCTTCTGCCAGCGGGCAGCTTCTCCAAAGTTACCCTCGGCAAGATACTTGGTGCCTATCATATCCTTGAAGAAATCGGCATTGCGATAGAGCGACTGGCAGACGTATTGCTGAAAGGCATCCTGATGTTGAGCGGTGATGAAGCGATAGTAATCAGCAAGTTGCTGCGCAGAGAGCGAGTCGAGACGAAGGGCGTATTCCGATGAATAAAGATAGCGGCTGATGTATTCTTCATTCTGTTGCTCCTTGTAGAAGGTTCGCATGTAGGCATCCATCATGCCATACATCGCCGTAGCCATGCTTTCGTAATATCTGCCAGCTTCCTGCCGGTTTTCCTTTTTCGCCTTGTCTGCCATCGTCTTGAACCGGTTGTACAGGGCGCGGTAAGCCACGCGCTCCTTCACCTCTACATAGTGGTTGTCAGGATTGGTGGAAGAATCTTTTCTTGGGTTTTCTTCCTTTGCCATCTCGTTGAGCCATTTGAATTCGCCGACCAGATATTGCGGATAATCGCTATCCACCTGTGTGTTTCGGGTAGAAACCAAGAGGCGGATGGCTCTTGCATTATCCTTCATTCGCTGTGTTCCATCCAGGGCGACAGCTTCACTAATCTCCTTCCATGCTTCCTGCTGATATCCATAGAGATAATGAAGCATGGCGGTGGCAGAACGCCACAGACAAGGACTCTGCGTCTTGCCTTCTGCGATGACCTTGTTGGCAAAGGTGATGAAGTTGAGGGCTTCTTTCTGATAGATTACCTTGGCGCCTATTTCCTCAATCCACTCTTTATCTAACTGTTCTTTGGAGCGACTGTCTATTGTCTGCTGACTGTTGTTCACGAAATCCTGCACCAGATAGGTGAGCATTGCCGAGTTCGGATTCTTGAGATAAATGCTCTGGATGCCTGCAAGATTGCGATAGTTTCGGGCGAGTACCCTGATACTTGCCATATCTCCCTGCTCGGCATAGATATCGAGTGCCTGCTGGTGTTTCCCTGTTTTCCACAAAGCCCGGGCATAAATGTTGCGCATCGCCTCCCGCCATGGTGATTTCGGAAGTCGGGAGGCGATGGCATTCCAATAGGTGATGTTCTGCTGGTGAAATCCCTTCATCATATTGGTACGCATACGGAGCAGGGCGTACTGGCTCTTGAGTTTGGTACCCTTGTAGAGTTTGGTGACATTATTGAGTCGGGTAAGCGATTGTTGGGCCTGGAGCCGTTCCTGCTTTGATGCATAGTTCCAGACATTGGGATTCAGCTTTTCGCAAGTATCCAGATAATCGTTCAGGCGTCGGAGATAGGAAATCATTTCTGCATCCTTTTTGCGCTGAGCAACTTTTTGAATATATTTCTGGTTCCATCTGTAGAAAGATAAATCAGTAGAGGAGGATAAATAAGTAGAAGATGTTTTGTCGACATACTTCTGCCAGTAGCTGGCGATATCGTAGAGATACGCTGGCGAAGTCTGGTCGCGATTGAATACGCTGAACATATAATAGTTGTGATCAGAGTATTCGGCAACGCAGGCGTTGGCGTGGGTGTTAAATGCTGCTGCTATTACTCCTATGATTAAAAATCTTTTCATAATCTTCTGATTTAAATCGTTTGATATTATTGGTGTTGAGGTCGAAGAGGATTACCTCGTTGTTGATGTCTTCATTCTGGTGATTGATACTTCTGACGGCTTCCATGATGTCGCTCATTTCGGGCTTTCTTACTACGATGCTGTCGCTTGGCAATACGGGGAAATCATCATCAGCATGCAAGATGCCTACGAATTTTCCTTCTCTGAAGAGAACTCGCCAGCTGAAGAGAGGATAGGCGGCAGAGAGCGGTAACGGATAACTGCCCAGATGCTGGATGTAAGGAGCTACATCCTTCATGTCGAGTATCGGCTTTTGGCAACTTAACTGTTTTACATCGCCCGTATTATACATCATCAGGATGCCTCTATCCACAGGGGGTGGAGTCATCGAGAGCTGGTGTAACCGGATGGTAGCGGAAAGTTGCATCTTCTTGTCTTTGGCATTCTCCTTTAAAATATGGAGGAATTCAAAATAAGCTTCTTGCGTTGAAGCAGTCCAGTCGCAGTCTATCTGAATCTCTTTCACGTTCCCGATGTCATTGGCTTCGTTCATCTGAAGGATGCGGTTCAGAATCTTATCTGCGAGTTGCCGGGGTGTTTCATCTGAAGATTTCCCGCCCGATTTGTCGCTGCTGATAGGATTCGTCTTGGTATTTGCTTTAAAACAGTTGTTCACGATATAGACAACGGGGATAATCTCCATTCCTTTCGGCATCAGAGGTTCTTTCTCCTTTTCTTCAGTTGTCATATTTTCATCGGTTGTATCAAATTGCAGGGTAGCATTGGGCATGATTTCTCCATCCGCATCCCTTACCACATCAAAGAATCTAACGTAGAGTCGTTTGATATGGTGTTTCTGGATGAAGTTCATCTTGCTGCTGTCCATCTGCCAGGTTGTACTCCAATAGTAGGCGGAGCGCTGGTTTTCTGTTGTTGTATCTTGTGAACAGGAAATCAGACAGATGCAGGTGAATAATGCTGGCAGCAAGCGCATTGATGTAAGATCATTCCATATTCTTCTCATCATCTATAGCGTTTTGTCGGCAAAGATAGATATTTCCTGGCGAATGTGGCAAGAAATGAGATGTAAATAAAGTTAAAAAGGTCTCATATCATATTCCCTACATTGGGAAAACGATATGAGACCTTTTGTTGGTATGATGTTTTTTATCCTTCAATTACCCCTTTCCACAATCCGTGGAGATTGCAGTATTCGCGAGCCGTAACATCCTTGGCATCAGCGTTTGTCATGAAGATAGCCTCTGGCTTTTCACCCGGCTTCAACTCATGGCGGAGCACATCGGTAGGGGTGAGCAGCTCAATCCACTGGATGTAATGCTCTGGGAGCATCGGATGCTCCACGCTTCCTACTGTTACACGGTAACCGCCCTCGATAGGTTCAATCACAGGCACGTGCTTCTCCTTGGCGCCATCGCTGGTGTTTTCCTTCATGAGCTTCATTGGTTCACCGCAGCAGCTAAGCACGGCTCCAGGGTTCACTACTTCTACTACGTTGCCACAAATCTGGCAGCGGTAGATTTCTCTAACTTTTGTCATAATGGTTCCTCCTATATTAATATATGTGTTGCCTGAATATCAGGCGTTTCTTTGGATTATTTCTCCAAAAAGTTTTCTTCGGGTTACTCCTCAACGAGGCTGAAATCATCCTTGCCTACTCCGCAAAGAGGGCAAACCCAATCATCTGGGATGTCTTCGAATGCTGTACCTGGAGCGATGCCGCCCTCTGGATCACCTACTTCTGGATCATAAACCCAACCACATACGTCACAAACATATTTCTTCATAATGTTTTCCTTTCTTCTTTTGATGTAAATATTCTTGTTCTTTCATTCTCTATCAGATAAGTACTACAGCGCAATTCTCTGATAAACATTGCAAATGTACGATTTCTTTCTCTAATTCCCAAATAAATTTAGAAATATTATAAAAACATTATATATTTTAATCTTAGGGATAAAAGAGAACTGGGAAAAGAAGAGAAAGCTGAGAAAAGAAGAGAAAAAATAGAGTTTTTTCTGATTATCATCCTTATTATTAAAAAAAAGTTGTATATTTGCACCATTATAACTAACTATAACAACAACATTAATTATGGGAATTAAAATGAGTTTTAAGTCACAATTATGTGCTGCAATCCTTACTTTGGGTTGCTCTAGCCTAACAGCTAATGCCATGGTTGGGAATGATGCTGCCAAGGAAAACAAGATTCAGCATTATCAGCCATCTGCGGAAAATCTGGAATCCCGCAAGCAGTTCCAGGATGATAAGTTCGGTATCTTCCTGCATTGGGGATTGTACAGCATGCTCGCTACCGGCGAATGGACAATGACCAATAAGGACCTGAATTACAAGGAGTATGCTAAGTTGGCTGGTGGTTTCTATCCTTCTAAGTTTGATGCTGCCAAATGGGTGGCTGCCATCAAGGCTTCAGGTGCCAAGTACATCTGCTTTACCACTCGTCATCACGAGGGATTCTCTATGTTCAAGACCAAGTATTCTGATTATAATATTGTAGATGCTACTCCTTTCCGTCGCGACATCGTAAAGGAGCTGGCGGATGAGTGCCACAAGCAGGGCATCGCTTTGCACCTTTATTACTCTCATATCGACTGGTATCGTGAAGATGCTGTATGGGGAAGAACAGGTAGAGGTACTGGCCGTCCTAATCCGAAGGGAAACTGGAAGAGCTACTATCAGTTTATGAACAACCAGCTTACTGAGCTTCTTACCAACTACGGTAAGGTGAGATGTATCTGGTTTGATGGATGGTGGGATCAGGATCAGAATCCTAACTTCGACTGGCAGTTGCCTGAGCAGTATGAACTCATCCATCGCCTGCAGCCAGGTTGCCTGGTCATGAACAACCATCATTCTACTCCTTTCGAGGGTGAGGATGCTCAGGCATTCGAGCGTGACCTTCCTGGTGAGAACAAGGCAGGATTGTCTGGTCAGGACATCAGTCGTCTGCCTCTCGAAACCTGCGAGACTATGAACGGAATGTGGGGTTACAAGATTACCGACCAGGATTATAAGTCTACCAAGACTTTGGTTCATTATCTGGTGAATGCGGCTGGAAAGAATGCCAATCTGTTGATGAATATCGGTCCTCAGCCAGATGGTGAGCTTCCTGCAGTAGCATTGGAGCGCCTGGCAGAGATGGGTGAGTGGATGAAGACTTACGGCGAAACCATCTATGGTACCCGTGGCGGCATCGTGGCTCCTCATGATTGGGGTGTTACTACCCAGAAAGGCAACCGTCTTTTTGTTCATATCCTGAACTTGAAGGATAAAAGCCTCTTCTTGCCTCTTGGGAACCAGAAGGTAAAGAAGGCATTCGATTTTGCCAGCAAGAAGCCGGTGAAAGTTCAGAAGTGCGAAGGTGGTGTACTCCTGAATCTCGGTGAGGTTCCTACAGAGATGGATAAGGTTGTGGAAATTGCACTCTAAGATTGTGTGAATAATATATTGGAAAAGAGTCGTAATCTCCTGGAATATTGGAGATTGCGACACTTTTTTGTTTTGTGGGAAAACGCGATTTGCGTTATCGGAAAAATCCGTTCTTATTATCGGAAAAATCTTTTTCGTTATAGAAAAATCCTATCCCAAAAGGTTGGCGATAGTTTGCTTCACTCTTTCTGCAGATGTAACAGGAGAGTTGCTTTCATCAGCACCCTCGGCACCCATGTATACATTGGTATTGAGCTGCTTCATCTTGCTAGGTACGTTGACTCTTGCCGAGAAGTGATACTCGTGGATACCGGTAGCATCAAAGATGGTGCGGATGTTATCCTCGTTTACGCCACATCCGGCAAGGAGGATGATGCGACCAGCTGCTGCCTTCTTAAGTTCGGAAAGAAGCGTTATACCTTCTACTGCCTTTGGCTGCTGACCCGATGTAAGAATGCGGTCGCAACCCAGAGAGATGATGTCTTCCAAAGCCTTCTGAGGATTGGCGGCACGGTCGAAGGCACGATGGAAGGTAACGCTCATCGGTTTCTGTTCATTACCGCCTTTTGCCAGTTCCACGAGTCGGCGATTCGCTTCCATGTCCACTTCTCCATCTTCTGTAAGACATCCGATAACCACACCATCTACACCCAATTCCCGGCAAAGGCGAATGTCTTCTTCCATACGCTCAATCTCCAAAGGAGTATAGAGAAAATCTCCACCACGAGGGCGGATGATGACATGGAGCTTGGTTTGATGGAGTAATTTTCTGGCAATTTTTATTTCACCATACGATGGGGTCGTGCCACCTTCTGGTATGCCAGCACATAGTTCAACACGGTTGGCTCCACCTTCCTGTGCAGCCAGACAGCTCTCTACGCTGTTGGCGCATATTTCAAACTTAAAATCGTCTCTGTTCATAGTTTCAAATTCTTCTTTCAGTTTAGTTACTTGATTTCTTTCTAATTCTTTTCTCTTTTTACTCGATTTCTCGAATTTTTCTGCAAAGATAACATTTTTTCTTTTGGGATAGCTATTATTTCGAAAAAAAACATTATTTTTGCAGAAAGTTGAAATCGAAACATCAATATATTAACTGGAATATAGTAACAGAATTAAAAAGCTAACTAACAATGAGAAAATTTTTAGTAATGTTCGCTGTTATGTTTTTGGCCTCTTGGCAGACTATGATGGCGGCAAATGATCATTTCATTACCGATGCAGCTTATCGTACGAAAATGGAAACGGCCTTTCAACAAAAGGTCAAGTTGGTAGGTAAGCAGTTCTATGACCAGAAGATGCTCAAGCAGCAGAATGCTACCAGCGATGAGGCAGAGGCTTTGCAGTTTCTTTATGCTTACATGCCTTTAGCTGATGTTACTGACTATCCAACCAGCTTCTTCCTGGAAAACGTTCGATCTAGCTTCGAGGCACGTCAGCAGATGGCTTGGGGCAGCAAGGTGCCTGAGTTGCTTTTCCGTCATTTCGTACTTCCTGTTCGCATCAACAATGAGAATCTGGACAATTCCCGTATGGTTTTCTTCAAGGAATTGAAGGAGCGTGTGAAGGGTATGAGCATGAAGGATGCCATCCTCGAGGTAAACCACTGGTGTCATGAACGAGTTACTTATCAGCCATCAGATGGCCGTACATCAGCTCCTCTTTCTACCATTCGTTCGGCTTACGGACGTTGTGGTGAGCAGAGTACTTTTACCGTGGCTGCATTGAGAGCTATTGGTATTCCTGCACGCCAGGTTTATACTCCTCGCTGGGCACATACTGATGATAACCACGCTTGGGTAGAGGCTTGGGCTGATGGTACCTGGTACTTCCTGGGAGCCTGTGAGCCGGAAGCAGTATTGAATCTGGCATGGTTTAATGCTCCTGCATCACGTGCCATGCTGATGCACACCAAGGCTTTCGGTGATTATAATGGTCCGGAGGAAGTGATGCTCCGCACCTCTAACTATACCGAAATCAACCTCATCGACAACTATGGTTCTTCAGCTCGCATCGATTTCAATATCGTAGATGCAGCAGGCAATCCTGTTGATGGAGCGAGAGTAGATTTCAAGATTTATAACTACGCCGAGTTTAACACAGTAGTTACCAAATATACAGCTGCAGACGGCAAGACATTCCTTTCTGCCGGCAAGGGTGATATGATGATCTGGGCTTCCAAGGGTGGTAAATATGGTTTTGCCAAGGCTTCTTTCGGGAAAGACAAGGCAATAACCGTAAAAATGACCAATGAGGTTGGAAAGCAGATGAGTGCTTCTCAGCAATCTAATGCGGTAGCTTCTGCCAAGATGGTATTCTTCAGAGATTCATTCGATATCGTTCCTCCTCCAGAGAAAGCCAATATTCCTGAAGTTTCTCCTGAGGCAAGAGCTAAAAACTTAGAGCGTTTTGCTTACGAAGATTCTATCCGCCATGCTTATCTTGCTACCTTCTATAACAAGGAAAGTGCATTGCAGGCATTGAAGGATAATGGTCTTGCTTCTGGTTCTGAGGAGAATACTCAGAAGATGGTGAAATTCCTGGTAGGTTCAAGCGGTAACCATCGCGTTATCCTTTCTTTCCTGGTTAATCATAAGGATAATCTGAATCGTGCCATTGGCTTGCTCGGTACATTGAGCGCCAAGGATTTGAGAGATATGCAGATGGATATCCTGGAAGATAACTTCAATGCCAAGAGCGACCAGTTGTCTCCACGTGTAGAAAACGAGATGATCATTACTCCATTCAAGCAGTTCTTTGAGAAGGAATTTGCCAAGAAGCAGGTTGCTTTCAAGAACAATCCAAGTCTCTTGGTTGAGTGGGTGAAGAAGAATATCCGTATCAATCCTGATAAGAAGGCGCTCCAGATTGCTCAAACTCCTATCGGTGTATATCGTGCTCGCCTTACCGATGCTCGTTCTCGCAAGGTATTCTTTGTGGATGTTGCCAGAAGCTTGGGTATCGAGGCTCAGGTGGATGAGGTGACTAAGAAAACACAGTATAAGAATGCAAATGGAGGCGAATGGATTGACGTTGATTTCGACAATGCTAAACAGGAGGTGGCTGCAAGAGGCAAACTCGTTATGAAATATGCTGATAATGGAGCTATTGATGATCCTAAATATTATAGCCACTTCACCTTGCATCGCATTAATCCTGATGGTTCTACCTCTCTCTTGGAATATCCTGAGGAGGGATGCACTTGGAGCGGTATCTTTAAAAATGGGGTGGAATTGGATGAAGGCGACTATTCGCTTGTTACCGGTACTCGTCTTGCCAATGGTGGCGTGCTTGCAGAAATGCAGATGTTCCATGTTGAAAAGGGCGGTACAACTGTCATTGATATGCACTTACGTACTTCTTCTACTGAGGTTACTGTGATTGGTAATTTCGACTCAGAGTCGAAATTCATGTTGTTGACTAGCCCTGAGGAAAATGGTGGCTCCTTTGCATCTGCTACAGCTAATGCCCAGGAGGTAAGCCTTCTTAGTCAGACTGGTCGTGGATACTTCATTACGGGAGTGATTGGTGTTGGTCAGGAACCTACTAATCATGCTTTGAAGGATATTGCCAAAGTGGCTCAGGTTTTTGAGAAATGGAATCGTCCTATCGTTCTCCTGTTCGAGGATGAGGCGTCTGCTCAGAAATTCAGAATCTCAGAATTCCCTGGATTGCCAAAGAATATCATCTTTGGTTTCGACAAGGATGGGGCTATCCGCAAGCAGATTGTTACTAACATGAAGCTTCAGAATGCTAATCTCCTTCCTATGTTCATCCTTTCTGATACCTTCAACCGTGTGGTTTATATCTCTCAGGGTTATACCATCGGCTTGGGTGAGCAGTTGGAGACTGTTATTAAGAAACTGTAGTTGGTATCATCAGCTACAGCTTTCACCAGAAAAATGGAGAAGGAGGAATAAATAACCAAAAATCTCCTATATATAATTAGGTATACCCGTTGGCAAAATAATTAATTTTATTCAGCCAACGGGTATTTATGTATCTCTATATATAATTAATGTATAGAAGTGATTCTTGGTGGGAAATATTTCCGTAAAATACTAGATGTATTTCATGAGGATATCCCAAACTGCGATAATGTGGCAAACGCTTCCTGCTAAAACAAAGAAATGGAATACCGAATGCATATATCGCTTCTTGTTGATGCTGTAGAAAACGGCTCCCGTAATGTAACAGACGCCCTCTGCGATAATCCAGATAACTGTGGCTGGTGAAACCGAATCTATCAATGGCTTGAAAGCCACGAGTACGGATAACCCCATTCCTACAAAACAAATCGTTTCTAAGTTGCTGTGATCCTTGAGTTTTGCGAAGCTCATGACGGTTCCGGCAATGGCGCAGGTCCAGATAAAGATGAAAAGGCTCCATCCCCAATATCCCTGATCGCGCATCGCTATCAAAGTGATAGGCGAGTAAGAACCGGCAATATGCCAATAGATGGCTGCATGATCCCACTTGCGCAATCGCTCCTTCCATTTGCTCCAGGCAGAAATGGCATGGTAGGTTGTTGAGGCGATGTACGACATCAACATTCCAAACAGGTAGAGAATAATACCAGCTGTGGCCCATCCGTTATGTTGCGTAAAGCACCAATAAAGGAAAATGGCTCCAAAGACAACACCCAAGAGAATACCACCGGCATGCGACCAGGAGTTCCAAAGTTCCTCTTTATGATTGAAGTGTATTTTGAGTTTCATATTGTTTAATATCTTTTATTATTGTTGAACAAATATTGTTTGCGTGGCAAAGATACTAAGAAAAATCGAGTTGAGAGTTATTTTTAGGGATTGTTATGATATGAAAGGTGTTATTGTCTGTATCTGAAGTAAAAAGGTTTTGCTTTATTTGCCAGATGTATGCATTTTTGTGCTTTATTCCGAAAATAAATCAAGAAAGTGTTGGTGGTTACTGTTTATTTTCTTATTTTTGCATTTGAAAACTCTATAATGATAATAACTAACGACATATATAAAAATATGATGAAATTTAAATCAATTGCATTCTTGCTTATGACCATCGCCATGCCTGCGATGGCAGAGCAGGTTTCGGTGAATAGTAAAGGTATCTCGCTTGTTCTTGATGTAGAGAATGGTAAGCCTGCTCAGTATCTTTACTTCGGCACCAAGTTGAATAATCTGGATTTGGCTAATCTTAAGGTGGCTTCTAACGGTCGTATGGATGTTTATCCTGCATACGGTCTTAATACTCCAGCTGAAGCTGCACTCGCTATGCGTCATAGCGATGGTAATCTTTCTACTGCTCTCGTTGCTACTGGTAGTGAGGTGAAGAACGAAGGAAATACTACCGTTACTACGATTCATCTCAAGGATCCTGTATATAATCTTAAGGTGGATTTGAAATATCGCTCATACAATGATGTTGATATGATTGAAACATGGACAGAGATTGCTAACGGTGAGAAGGGAACTGTTACCCTTACTACATTTGCATCTGCTATGCTTCCTATCCGTCGTGGAGATGTATGGATGAGTCATCTTTCTGGTACATGGGCAGCTGAAGCACAGTTGAGCCATGAAAAATTGCAGCCTGGTGAGTTCGTTATCCGCAATAATGATGGTACTCGAAATTCTCATACCGACCATGCTGAGGTTATGTTCTCTCTGAATGGTAGGGGACAGGAAAATACGGGTGCGGTAATCGGTGCAGCGCTTGAGTATACTGGAAATTATAAACTCAAAACCGTAACCGATGATACCGAGTATCACTACTTCTTTGCTGGTATCAATGAACAAAACTCTGAGTATCACCTTAAAAAGGGAGAAACTTTCAAAACTCCAGCTCTTGCATTTACTTATTCTAATGAAGGTTTGAGCGGTGCTAGTCGTAATTTCCATAAGTGGGGACGTAAGTATGTTCTTGCTCATGGTGATAAGGAGCGAGATATTCTCTTGAATTCTTGGGAGGGTGTTTATTTCGACATCAACCAGAAGGGAATGGATCAGATGATGGCAGACATTCATAGCATGGGTGGTGAGTTGTTCGTTATGGATGATGGATGGTTCGGTAAAAAATATCCTCGTAAGAGAGACAATACTGCTTTGGGTGATTGGGTTGTAGATACCGAAAAATTGCCTGATGGTATTGAAGGTTTGCTCCGCGATGCAAAGAAAAATGGTGTGAAGTTTGGTATTTGGATTGAGCCAGAAATGACCAATACCAAGAGTGAACTCTACGAAAAACATCCAGATTGGGTTATCAAGGCTCCTAAGCGTGATGCTGTTGTTGGTCGTGGTGGTACTCAGCTGGTACTCGATCTCGGTAATCCAAAAGTGCAGGATTTCGTATTTGATGTAGTAGATGATTTGCTTACTAAGTACCCTGACATAGCTTACATCAAGTGGGATGCTAATATGCCAATCATGAATCATGGTAGTCAGTATCTTCCTGTTGCTGACCAGAGTCATCTCTACATCGCTTATCATCGCGGATTTTCTAATGTAATCGATCGCATTCGTGCAAAATATAAGGATGTTGTTATACAGTGTTGTGCTAGTGGTGGTGGTCGTGCAAACTGGGGATTCCTTCGCGGTTTCGATGAGTTCTGGGTAAGTGATAATACTGATGCGCTCCAGCGTGTTTATATGCAGTATGGTACCAGCTTCTTCTTCCCAGCCATCGCCATGGCAAGTCATATCTCTGCTGTGCCAAACCATACCGTATTCCGCACTACTTCTTTGAAGTATCGTATTGATGTAGCTATGAGCGGACGTCTTGGAATGGAAATCCAGCCAAAGAATATGACAAAAGAAGAAAAGGCGCTTTGTCGTAAAGCTATTGCTGAGTATAAGGAGATTCGTCCTGTAGTACAGTTTGGCGACCTTTATCGTTTGGTTTCTCCTTACGATAACCAGGGATTGTCATCTATTATGTATGTAAGTGAGGCAAAGGATAAGGCTGTTTTCTATTGGTGGAAGCTTGCTAATTTCTATAATGTTCATCTTCCTATCGTAAAGATGGCAGGTTTGGATGCTAACAAGATGTATAAGGTACGTGAGCTTAATGTTATTGATAATATACCTTTAGTTTTTGAGGGTAAGGCTTACTCTGGCAAGTTCTTAATGGAGCATGGTTTGGAAATGCCATTAGAGAATAATGTAGATTGGGGTAAGAAGACTGATTGGTCTTCACGTGTTCTTTATCTTGAAGCACAGTAAACAATAATAAAACTAAGATATATAAATATCTAATTATAGGGTGTATTGTAAATCAAACATGATTTATGATACGCCCTTTATTCTTCAAATTCTCTCATTTTTGTTTTTCTTATATTATTTAAGTCTGCGAGTACGCCTGTGCGCCCGCACGCATGCGCACTGCCTGCATGTATATAATAAAGTGAAATATCTGGAAAAATACGATAAATATCGCAAAAGTGTTAAAATACTGTTAATTTCTAAACTTTTTCTTGGAAATATTTGGTGGTTTCGGAAAATGTTCGTACTTTTGCACTCGCTTTTGAGAAATACAATATCTCAAGCATT
>NZ_JBQKHJ010000039.1:0-23019 GCF_052118345.1 Prevotella sp. LCP21S3_D2
GATGGTGGCTACATATTGATGTTGTGCTGTTGCTTTTTACTGAAAGCTGCTACTAACGACTCATAAATCTACCCTTAATCGTGTATTGGATGATAGTTGCGGATTTTAGGAGATACACATCAAATCCTTAGACTGAAATTATTGTAAAGCAAATCGTCGATTTCGTTGCTAATGGATTGAAAATCATCTACTATCAACAATTTGTTAGGATTATGCAATTCTACGACTTTAATATTTTCTGCATTTAATTGCAAATCAGATGATGTCGCTACTATCAATTGTGCATCTTTGGGTTTGTTTTCCAAGAGAAAAGAGAACATTGTTTCTTCATCTTTGTCTCTTAGTCCACGTTGACGCATTTCATCAACAACAATTGGGCAGAGGACAGGACCACCATATTTGCACATAATATCAATAAACGCATATGTATAAGCAACAATAGTTCTTGGGACTTTTGTTCCTGTTACAGATATATTGGTACTCAAAGAAATCTTTTTCTCGGAATTTAAACGAACTTTCATTTTCGTAGTGTACTTAAAAACTAAATTTCCAAAGTCGTTTTCAATCATTTTCTTGCGTTCTTTTTTACCTTCATCATTGACTTTTGCTTTTAGTTTTTCTATCTCTTGTTGATATCTTACTTTCTCTTTTTCCAGTCTAACTTTCTCCTCTCCCATAATGCTGTCAAAATATTTTTCCAACTTGGAATTTAAATAATCATCCAAACTTGATTCGTCTTTTTTTATTTGCATTAGTTGGGATATCTCAATAAGTTTATCTCTTATTTCTTTATTGCTATATTCTGCATTTTCTATTTTAAGATTTATATCTTTGAGCTCACTTTGATTTTGGATTATCAAATCTTTGCATTTTACAATATCATCACTCATTTCAAGCCTACCAAGAAAATCATTAGCCACTTTAGAACCACACATAGGACAAGTAATGATGTCCTCCTGTGTCATAGCATAATTAAAGTCCTTGCCAATTTCTTTAATATTGTTGTGCAACTGTTCTATGCAGAAAGTGAGATAACTTTTTTTGTTGTATAGTTCCTTTAATTCTGCTAATTTGTTTTTTTGAGCAATCTTCAACTCACTAATTTTCTTGATAAAATTTGCAATTTCCTCATTGAAATCATTCTCGTTTAAAGACAACTTAAATTTAACAAGACGCTTTTTCATACTCTCAAACAGTCTTTTGTTTGCAGCTAAATCTATATTTATTTTATCCAAAGACTTAATTGCATTATCGAGCTGGACTTTGAATGAAAAGTATTCATCAGATACCACTCCTGTATGGAGTAATAAAGTATTTGCTCGTAAAGTACTACTGCCACATCTAGAAAAAGAAGTCCACGGCTGTGCCCAGCCATCATCTTGATCTATATAGAAAGGCATAAAGAGGTAATCGGAATAAAAGGTTTGTTTAATTCCATTAATCACAATCTTAGGAAGGTGTATATCCAACAAACTAGAAATAGCCTTACCTTGCTTGGATAAAGAATCTGTTAACGTTCTTTGAGTACCATCTGGATTAAAAATATAGTAGTCTTTTCCTATGTGGAGAGCTGTGAAGTTTATATCATCTATGGTAAACTTCAATAAAACCACAATATTATCGTTTTTCCATGTTTCCGGAATACTCTTTATGGAAGTTCCGAGTGCCGAGAATAAGGACTTAGAGATACAGGATTTACCTGTATCGGTATCACCTTTGATAATGACTATATCACTATCAAGACTTATCCTTCTCGCCTTTCTGCTTGAATAGCTCAGGAAAGAGATTTCCTTGAATCTTAACTTTTTCATACTTCTTAGTTCTTAAATTTCTTATAAGAATCTTTAATATCCCAATATTATTATTCATGCCGTCAAATAAAAAATGAGTGCCAAAATAAAAGAATCTTTATATCCGAGAGGATTTGAATATTTACTTTTAACCTCAGTCAAAATCTTATTCCCTAATTCCCAGAATGTATTGCAATCTTCAAATTCAATATTTGCATTTACATCTCTGATACAATTAGATAATTTGCAAAATTCTATATTATCATATTGGAAATATTCGTTCCTGATTTTGTTTTCCAATTCTTGTTTTATTATTATTCTTTGCTGAAAAGTCGTTCCATCCATTAACTCTCTCATTGCAGACTGGCATTTCATTTCGAACGAAGTATAACTACGTAACTCATTTATGAAACTTTCAAATTGAGATTTTGAAATTGCCTTATGAGTAAACAAGTCTTCTTTTGTATGACAGACTTCTTTATAATCATTACGTTTTGTTATTTCTGCAAATATTGCATCATAAAAAGATCTTGGATTAATTTCAGATGTTCCCAAATGCTTTCTTAGAAACGTTGTAACCTTACCAACCAATGAATCCGTAGAATCATTTAAATTCAACTGGTTTTGGATTATAAAAAGATGCTCGTAACAGTTGGGATTTATCTGTGTGCCCAGTTCTTTCTCTATTTTAGATTTTATGTCATTTTGCACTTTTTCTGATAATTTAGAAAAGGATAGAACTTCGTCATGGGATTCAGACTTGGAATCAAAATGGTTCTTTGACACGAAAGTATTTGTCACGAAATAAACATCTCTTGTCTTCTCAAATTCCAAATAGTGATTAATCAATTTTCCCAAATAGGACTTCTTGGCTTTTCCTTTTGAATCTGTTTCTTTTTGACAAAGTTTGTTTGCCTGCCAATAATTCACACTCGTTTTAATCTGGTAAAAATCAATATTAGCAGCATCTTCATCAGAATCCAACACTTCTATATCATCATGATAATCAAATATAATCGTATAGGACTCACCGCTATCTTCTAACTCCAAAAGTTTCTTCAAAGCCCAGTTCTTTTGGAAGCTAAAGCCATTGTCTGCTGTAGAGCCTCCTATATCCGAAGGTAGTTTACTTAATATTTCATCAAATGCATCCATAATCATTCCTTTTTACACAACAATCCCTAACCACTCAAGCACATCTCTTTTCAATTTACTCAAAGGTCTGTCCAATGTCTTCTCGATGTCTGCTTCAACACCAAACATCATTCTGAATACATCTTCACGAGTGTACTTCATTCCTAAATCTACACAAACCTTATCAAACAGTGTTTTGAGATATGTCGGATTGTTCTTTATCTCGAAATCCATGATGTCCTTTACTTCCAAAGGACCATGTTTCTCGTAAATTTCATCAAGTGCCAAGTCTGTAATCGTTTTGTCTTCCTTACTATTCCTCTTACGACAAAGAAGTACAGACCACTCGCTCGCATGTAATGTATCCATATACTCTAATGTTGGAACAAACTTAAAGTCTGGGGCGAAATCTGGGTTTGTATACGGGTGAATATGCGTCTTCAAGCTATAATGTGCACTTCCTTTTACCGAACTATTACATACAGAACAACTTGGTATCAAATTATAAAAACTTAGTCCCAATAATGGATATTGCCGATGTGCAAACCAATGATCGAACTGTGGTCTTACTTTGCTTACTATCTTGCCTTTTTCTGTAACCTTCCCTACAGTAAAAGTGTATTGCCTATTACAATAAGTGCATGTGTTCCTGCCTTTCAGTAGTGAAAGGTTATAAGCCACTTCTTCTTTAATCAAGCCGTAATCAAACACATCATACAGGAATGTCAGCAGCTTCTCATATCGGTCAATCAATGATTGTTGTTTAGGCGTTCTGCGCTTCTTGGCTTTAGCCTTCAAGTATCTTCTTAATAACTTTTCAGAATAAATGTCGTGATAGCCATATCGGTTTACAGGCATCAACTTCAACATATTGTTCAAATGACGATGATTTAACTTGAAAAGCCTTGAAGGTTTTGCAGACAATATATCCTCCACAAGTCCTACATATAAAGTGCCATCAGGCAAGATTGGCACCAAATAGTCGCACCAATCCTTGTATTCGACATTGTCTCTTAGCTTATTTACATTTTTCACGATGGAAGATTCCAACCATGAAATATACCTTTTCATTTCCTTTGCTGAGATATCATCCAAATGCCACATGTCAGCTTCTCCTTTCTTTTAGCCTTTTCAGTTCAGTTTCCAACATTTCGATTCTTTTATCTAAACTTTTGTTGCCAAAAGTTGCATCATATTTATCCAATAAAACTCTTTGAATGATAGGTTCGTCTATCGTCAAAATCAGTCTTAACAGCTTTTCTTTTGGATAATTTTGCAGCCAGGAGCTTTCTCCACAGTCTTCAGCAGAACCATTGCCTTCACAATACAAATTCAGAACTTGTATGATTCTCTTTACTACCCATTCCGAGAACAAACCTTTACAGCCGTCTTTCATAAAGAAGTTGGTATTTAACATATCATGGATGTTGGCTCCAAAGCTTTGCAAATCAAGGTGCTGTTGAACTCCATCTTTCAGTGTCATAATATTTGTTGCAGGAATATCGCTCAATACAAATGGAGAGTGGGTAACTATCAAGAACGAAACAGCCTTAATGCCATCCATATACATTTGTCTCAATCCATCCAAAAGATACAGCAAGAAATTTCGTTGCATTTCGGGATGAAAATACAACTCTATCTCTTCCAAAATCACATTGACACGGCTATAAGCTACTCTCTGTTTATTAGCATCATAATGAACTGAGTCTATATTGGCTAAATGGTACAATATAGAACTGATAGTATAAATTTGTTGGCGTTCACCAGAACTGAGTTTTTCCAGCGTTATATTTTGTTCACTATGTTGTTCGTGGAGAATGATGGATACATTGAATATTGGCGAAGGCAAAACATCTTCAGTCTTGGAATATAAAAGTGGAAGCTGTTGTTCCCAATCTTCTTTCATGCTACGCATAGCAATCTTTTGTATCTTTATGGCATTTTCTAAATTAAGAAAGCCTTCTTGATAACATCCATGTACCAAGAAACAAAGCGTTTGCCTAATTTTGGTAGTTATATGAGAATAATCAAGACTCATAGCGTGTACCATCTCCTTTACGGCAGAAATATGTTTTTCTTTTGGCCACTTTCTAACTCCAGCTAAAGCATCATAATATTTTCTATATTGCCGATATTTCATGGCAACCTTTATCGTTTTGTAGACAAGATATTCTAAAGCCTTAGCTTGAAGTGGATAACCATTGCTTTTATCAAATACGCAATTATACTCTTCTCTCCAACAGCCGTTAATCGTGCTTCGTATTTTACGGTAGGCATGACGCAAGTAATGAAGACTGCAATCAGCATTGAGAGCTTCCAAATCATATTGTTTCGTGTTTTGAGTAAGTTCAAAGCCTACCACATCAAGATGCCCATTTAGAGTAATGAATCCTGAACCATGAAACAATAATGCCATCAATCTCTCTTTCGATAGTGTTCGCTCTGTATTGCTGTCTATGTTTCCATTGTTCCTATATGGAGTAATGACTAATGGAGTCTGATAGCCATCATTCTTATGAAACAGTCCATTCAACCAACAATCTCCCTCGTCACAAAAATCGTGTGGATTGTAAGCATATATGCTGTAATTGGAAACGAAGGTGTAGAAGAAATGCTTAACCATTTCTTTTTTGTATGAGAATTCTAAATCAGAATAACTGCTCTTATTCCAATTATGCAGCAATCTTTTAGCAGAAAATACTACACGTGAGTTCTTTTCGTCTATTTTGCATCTACTATATACATACAATTTTACATTTTCACCAGATACTTGCAATAAATGAGGAATACCATCAGACATATAGTACAATTCTCCAAACACGCCATCTATATAAGTCAAATGTTCTACAGCTGGGAATAAAGGTAAATCTCCAAATAAGGAAACCGAAAAGTTATTAATCAAGCGTAATATAAATTCAACTAATGTACTTTTACCGGCTCCATTAGAACCAACCAGTGCCGAAATATTTACATGCAGATGCCTGTAATGGTTCAGGTAATCATCGTATAGGGTTACTATACCAGCCTCTTTAGCATGAAACTCAACAGAATTATCTTTGATATGAAAACCATTTAAGAATGTGTAGTATTGATTAGCATCAAGAAGTTTCTTCCCAATACTCTCATTATTAGTGATTCGTAAAGCGAAAATACAAAAATTAGGAATTTGCATAATTGTTTACTCTTTGATTTATAAAAAACGGGCTACTAAGCTCCAACCCCCTAAAACAAACTCATTATAGGGTAGAAGAGCATTTCCCATAATTCATCACTCATTCAGTCTCTCGTGACATCAGTTAAAGGGAATCTCAGCATTGCAGCATACCCTCCAATCACCCCATAACATACCAGCGGTATCAAAAAGGCTATCGCCATACTGCCAGTAGTATCCGCTATATACCCCATGATTACTGGAGCAACCGCACCACCCACTATCGTCATGATAAGCAATGAAGAGGCAAGTTTGGTCTTTGTACCCGCATCCCTCAATGCCAGCGAGAAGATAGTCGGAAACATGATGCTCTCTCCCAGATACAGGGCTAAAAACGCAATGAGAGATAAGGTGCCGTTACATACCACTACAATCAATGTGGCAATAAAGGTGAGGATGGCACAGACCAGCAGCACCAGCCTTGGCTGGATATAATTCATGATGACACCAGCAGCCAACCTGCCGATAAAGAACAGACCCATTCCGCCAAAGGCGAGATACAGACTGGCAGTCTGCTTCTCTATATGAATGCTCTCCTCAGCATAGTTGATGAAGAAACTGTTCACACCCGTCTGGGCAGCCACATAGAGAAACAAGGTCAGCATACCGAAACCGAATGCCATCACTCGCATCGGCTTCTCCTCTACCTTCTCGTTCGTATCCGCCTCATGCGCTCTCTTTGGGTCAGGCAACTTGATTCTTAACAGGACCAGTGCCACAGAAAGCACGAAGATACCCACCAGGGCATAAGGAATAGCAATGTTGACACCCGAGAACAGAAGCTGTCCGCCAACCAGCGGTCCTACAATCCATCCGATGCCATTGAGCGACTGCGACAGGTTGATTCTGCTCTCCGCCTTGTCAGGATGTCCCAGTACCGTAGTATAAGGATTCGCACTCGTTTCCAGACAGGTCAGTCCGCATCCTATCACAAACAGCGACAGAACGAAGAAGTAGGAACTGTTGATCCTGCTTCCCGGTATGAACATTAATATTAAATTATATAGCAAATTATGAGTTGTTAGACAACTACAGCCTACTTAAGCTGAGCTAATATCTTATTATAAATATCCAAGAACTCATCATCTGCATCATTCCCTGAAGGACAAAATGTCTTTTTTAGCTCAGCGAAACTGAGCTTACAAAAATGTTTATCACATACTTTTTTCCCTCCTAAGCGAACCGTTGCCTCATGGTTCTGACAGAGTTTTTTCACATCATCCCAATCACCATAGTGTAGAGATTTTATAGGAGGTGTTAAACCTGCAAAGTAGCTTTCTGGGATATAACATTCGATTTCACGTTTTCTTGTTACCCCACATTGCTTCTCACTATAGCCTAGCGTATGAAGTTTCGTGAGATTTGGAGAAACAGCATCGGTACTTTCCTTATCTGAATCCAACAATATAAAATATGGCTTGCCAATTTTTTTGATGACATCAAAATTTGTCCAATGCTGGATAGAAGAACATCCTCCCACAGGAATGAGTACAACTTTACAATCATCAAAATTCTTGTCTATCACACCTGCTTGTTTATACATTTTTGCCACATGACTATATGCCTTTACATCATCAGGACCTTCAACTAAGAAAAGTCCTTTAATGTTATCATCAAAAAGACGAAGCAAGCTGTCATCACTTTTTATGCCGAGATCTTCAACTATGGACTTTACATTTACAGTATCATTTTGCATTACCAAGTATTGCCCATCATTCTTTGTTATATGAACAAGGTTTGAAATATCACAAAGTGATACTATATTTGGCGAATGTGTAGTTATCACTACCTGATACCCATTATCTGACATACCTTTTAAACTTTCAGAAAGTAGCCTTTGAGTAGTTGGATGCAAGAATGTTTCTGGTTCTTCAAAACCAAAAATTACATTTTTGCTTTCATGACGCTCTTCTGCTAACATTTCGAAATAAGACATCATTGTAATTCTCCGAAACCCATCACCACGTGAAGATAAAGGTATGTTCACATCTTGAGCCTTACATTTAAAAGCTGTTGACACTAATTTTGACCAATCAAAATTCACTTGTGCCTGAATTTGCTCTTTTGCAGATAAAACAGAGTTAATCTTTTCTGTTATTGTATTTAATGAATCAGCTATTTTTTCTCGCACTTGCTCCTCTAAATCTACTGTATCAATCTGCTCATTCAGCATTTTCAATGCCTTATCCTTAAAATACTTTTGGACAGAAGTATCACTATCAGAAAGCGAACTATCTGCCTTAAAATATTCAAAAGAAGGAAGTTCTTTCCTTATCGCATCGTATATTTTCTTTAATCTCGTTGTTCCAGTGGTAGGCAATTCTGAGTACTCGAATACAAATCCAGCCCCTTGTTCTTGGTAATATTTGCGTATCTTTTCTCTTTTTTCCTTGTTATTATATTCCTCTCCGTTTGCTTTTTGTGTGGATAGGTCTAACTTATTACATAAATTAATCAATTCCTTTTCCGTTAACAACAAGAAATCTTCTTTATGTTTTTTACGTGCCACATACCACTTTGGCTTAATCTTTACTTGAGCAGTATCCCAAACTTTCTTTACTTTCAAAAATCCATCCTCACTCACGATGTCTTCTTTTTTAAAAGATGTGGGTATCGTATCATCTAAAACAACATTAATATCAGCGGTATCAAATTCTACAGCAATAGAAATCAGTGAGGAATCACTATCTACATTTTTATCATCAACTGTTATTGTTGTTTCATTTAAAAATGCATCAACAGCTTTCAATACTGTAGATTTGCCAACATCATTTTTGCCAACTATACAAGTAAAATCATTGAATAATATTTCCGTAGGTTCCTTAATTCCACGAAAATTAGATATAATTATTTTTTTTATATGCATAATGTCTATATTTTAATCAACCAAATTCTTATGATAGTTTTTTAAGAATTCACCTGTTACTTCTGCAGCTGCCCCAAATGTATACCTCTTCCATTTCTTTTCATCAGGACTCCACCTGCAAACTACGATACCAGGCAAATCTTGTTTTGTTATATCTAGAATAGTATCATCACCAGGGAACACTTCTGTCGGTTGGACGTTCTGTTCCAGCCCACACGTTATGTACTGATGCGTACAATGAGTGTGATACTGGCTAAGCATATCTTTATGTGGAAGATTCTCACTATTAGATGATTTATATATAGTCGTTACCCCTATCAAAGCGTCCTTTTTTACTAGTTCTTTCCAAAATTTTGGACAATACCCTGTTACAGAAGAATGATGAGCTATTTTTACACATCCAAAAGGAGAATTTCTTTTTAAGATTATACTGTTATGCATAATTTCACACCACCCTGTTTCTTTTGCATCTTCACAATCATCAGTACAGTCATCCATAGAATATTTATCTCTTCTATTCACTTCTGCATCGCATCCTATCAGTACGGCCTGTCCATCATAACTTACAGTAACTGATAAACATGTCATATTTTCTTCTAACGCTTTTGTGTGTTCCTCTTTGGGGTCTTTCGGGTCAATTTGCAATAAAAGAGAATCAAACTGCTCCATTGCATAATCCGAAGGACCTAGGCAATGCACATCAATCTTTATTTGATCATTATCTTCTATCAACTGGTCATGAAAAATATACTTTGGTTTTCTTTGCCCAACTTCTTTCAAAGCAATCAAACATTTTTCAAATTCTTTCCAGCCTCCAGCTTTGTTTGTTTCAATTTCATTTAACATAAAAACATATTGCACAAAGTTTTTAAAGTTACCTATTTTAGCAATTTTAAATTCACTATTTTTACAACTACGCAATATTTCTGCCAGCCCTAAATAGTGGTCTTTATGCCAATGAGAACAAATAACAGTCTTGACATCATCACAAGATACTCCAATGGCGTCTAAATACGCCAAAGGCAGAACTTCTCCATTAGCTTTACAGCTATCAATAATCATCCATTTACCATTCCCCAAATGAATAACTACCGATTCGCCATTATTAAACCCTGGTCCTATTGTTGTTATTTCCAATTCTTTATCAGAAGGCTTTACTAAGTCTATATTAATGTTCTTCATATTCTTCAAACATATAAGATAAATGCTTAATTTTTTCAGACACTATAGACTCCAACATTTCGCTTGTTCTATTTAGAGGCTGATCTAGATTCATTTCCACAACACGCTTTTTTTTGTCTCTAGTTGGCTCTTGGTAATATTTCACTTTAATGGAAACAATTTGGTTTATGAATAAAGTTTCTCCGTTCTTTAACCTATTTTTGCTAATCCTCAAGTGTTTCACTGATGAGTGATTTTTTACAATTGCCTCAAAATAATCATCTGCAACCAAAGAAATATAACCTTGCCAATTTTCAAACCGAACTAGATTATTTTGAATTACACGAGGTTCTAATTTCGTAAAAGTCCAATCAGAGAAGAAATTATTATGTTCGGTTGAATCCAAAGTAGAGCCCGACGAATGATTTGAATATACTCTTTCGACTTTTACTGCAATAATGTCTGAAGACAACAAGTCTCTTGCGTCATCAAATAGAGTTGCTGAGAGATTTTTCATATTAGAACAAAGGTTTGATAGATGATATTAATTCTTTAAACGTATCGTCAAATACTTGGTGCAATGTGCCAGTTTTTCCTCTCAAAATACCAATTGCAACATCCACATCATTAACCCTATAATGATTGTTTTCAGAGAATTGAAAAGATGGATATTTACCACCATTAGTAACACGCTTTAACGAAATAAGTTTTTGGGGTGTTTCATCAGTTTGCTTTTCTTCCCACGATTGCCACGTAATATCCACCATTATCGAATTACTAGAAACAGGTGCCAAAGCATCTATTGGCGCAAAATGATGACAAAATTTAAGCAAGTCTCCTTTTTTAAGTAAGGTAAATATTTTTGCTCCATTAATTCCAATCGCATCTATTTTTTCAGGTTTCTTGCAACTCAAAACTTTAATGATGAAACTAACTATCACATCTGATTCTGAAATCTCGAAACTAACCACTTGCAGTCTAGAACGGGTAATTAGCACCTCAAAATTCTTAGTTCTGAAACTTAACGAGTCTGGATTAAGTTGGAATCCCTGTCCTAAGTCTTCAAGTTTTAATATGCCTCGCTTAACCATCCATACGGGATCCATTGATTCAGGAAGAAAACGCCCTAAGACTACGACACTAATACTTTGTGATAATATAGATATTTCCATTTTTGAGTCCACTTGAAAAAGTGGGTTCTATTTAAATTAAACAATAGCCTTGGGCAGTTATATTTTTCCCTTGGCGTTAACTAACACTGGCGAATAGTTCGTGTTCATTAGTTGAGCTAGCAACTTTAGCACGCAACTACAGCTTTAAAAAGGCCTCAAAATGGGGCTATTCGCTCTTTGAACTACTTATTTTGCAATTTGGAGACTTAGTCTGTTACATAAGTGATGAGATCCATATCCTCGCCTTCCTTTCTGCCGAGCAGACGGTCAACAGTCTTGATAATCACCTTGATGATATCGATGGCACGAGCATGGTCTACTACATACTGCATAAGTAGAGGAATTATGCAGACATAAACTCGAAGCCCTTTATGATTCATCTGAAGAACGTAAGCATCCAACCCCTATGACAATACAACTCCATCCCCAGTGTTTACTGGGGATACAGAGTATTTTAAGAAATTGGACTTTTCTGATTTTTAAACAGGTTTAACTAAAAGTGCCTCTGTCATCAAGGCATAATCCCTTCTTCCAGCTACAATCATGTCAAAGAATCCCCTGAAGAAATCCAGTGGAGCCATTGCCATTAGCTTGCAGGTTTCAACGAAAGTAAGGAAGGTCGCTGTGAATCTGGCACCCTGCTCACTGCTAAATCCACCTAAGTTCTTTCGGAGATTGGTGAATGGGCGGACTGCGCGTTCACAACAGTTGTTGTCTATCAAGACGCTGCCTATCTTAGTATATGCCATCAGCTCTTCCCAATGCTTGGTCATATATGTCAAGGCTTGTTGCAACTTAGCAGAGAGCTTAATCTCGTTTTTCTCAAACTGTTGCAACAGTGCCGTCGCTTGCTGATAGAGGTCGTGTAAAACTGGTAGGGATTCCTCACCTCGATGCTTGACTATCTCTTTTTCTGTGCGACCCAACACTTGATTTTCAACTTCGACCTTATATAATATACCGATCAAGTCTATGAATGCCTGTACCAAGGTATCCTTGTAGTCACGACTCGCCGAGACAAACAGTCTTCTAACGTGCGACCAGCAACATACATGAGTACAGTCCTTCAACTTATTAAAGTAAAGGTATGCAGCATAGGCATCGGTCATCAACGTGCCCTTGAAGTCACCAAGAAACTCCTTGATAACCTCTTTCTTACGACTGCCATACAGATAATAGCAGACCTTGGTGGTCAAGTTGACAATGACCCACATATATCGTTTCTTATAATGCACCTCACCATTGGCATCCGTCACCTTGGTGGTAAGCGGTCACTTTAGGTACGTTAAGCCATAAAATGAATGCTTTTTTATTATCTTTTAAGAAAAAATTATTTGATTTTATGCCCAAGCAGTAACAGTAGCATGCTGCCATCTATGGGCTAGTAAGTCTACCAATTTGTCCTTTGCCGTTTTCTTGATCCTGCGGAACACATCACAAAGATACTCCACAGGATCCAAATTGTGCTTTCGGATATTGGCAAAGTGGGACATCAGGCGAGCAAAGCGCACACCTGATTCCGGACTGCCAACAAAATAACTATTATTGCGATACTTCGCTATTCTTCTAATCTGTCGCTCACATACATTGTTCGAGAGATCAAGACTTCCATCCTCTAGACAGCGCAACATACAAGGATATTCAGTAAGGGCATAGTTCACTGCCTTGAGAAGTTCGGGTTCTTCCTCCTTCTCAAGGTTCTTTGCCAATTTATCCAAATATGATTTCAAATCATTAAGCATAGGAGCTATGCGAAGAACGCGCTCTCGCCGAATGTCATCAGGATTTGAGAACCCTGCCTTTATCAGCTTGTCCTCACGGAAGATTGCATCAAACAACTTCAATATCAGCATGGCATCTTCCGAAAAATCCTTCAATTTGAAGAACGGTCTTCGCATATGAACCAAACAGGCTATTCGTTGTATTAACTCTCCAACATCGTAGCACTTATAGATAGGTGCGCCATCACTATGGAGGTAAATTTTCTCCATTACGTCTTCAAAGTACTTTTTGACTGCCTCCTGGGTTCTACGACCACGCTCATGGAACACGAACTGGGTCAGACCTAACATTGGCGCATAGTAACAGAATATCCAACGCTTGAAGAAGTGAAGTTCATCCTCCACATCCTCAATCGTCTCACCCTTGCCAGGCAACCGCTGGTCTTTACAACCCAATGTAGATTCATCACTATGAACGTTGCCAGAAGCGATGATTTCCTTATGGAGAGGCTCGTCCAATGGCTCCAGTATATTGGCACCGATTTCAATCCACCCCATAACTGTCGAATGAGCATAGTTCAAGCCCATGCCTTTCAGCCATGCCTCGATATCTCCGATTGTCATATGATAATAGAAATGCATCGTCAATATCTGAGCTATCAATGACTCCGTTGCCCATGTTCTGCCCATGCAGTTCTCATACTCTTTAGGAAGATTTACATGATAGCATTTACCCTTGGAATCCTTATATTTCTTGCGACGGATAATATAAGTACGGATAAAACCTTTCACATAAGTATATTTGCCTTCTGCTGTTCGCTGGCCTTCAGTTTTGCCTCTGGTGACATTGTTGAAGCCGAGTTTGAGTTACTTGGCATTGTGGTTGTCGGATTATCCCCATCATTTATGCCTTTCAATTGATTTATCTCATTCTGCTTAGCTGCCAAGCGAGCATTGAAATCAGAAGTAAGTTTCTCTAACTCACTAGCATATGTTTCCTTTAGCTTTTGTTCACGTGCCTCAAACTCAGCACGCACACCCGCAACTACAGCTTCACGAAGAGAGTCTGAAAGATTAACCTCTCCATTACCAGTCATGAATGTTACAAGTTTTTGCATCATGTCATTCAACTGATCTACCTTTTCACAAAGCTGCTTGTTCAGGTTAGAAACCATAGCTTCAAGCTCCACCACTCGTTTGTCACGAGCCTGGAGTTTCTTGCGGAGCAACCTGTTGTCAGCTGCCTCGCTATGCGCTTGCGCACTTATAGCCTGTATGGATTTCTCTTCTGATTTCATACTGCAAAGATACTAAAAATATTTGAGATAACAAAATTATAAAGCATTGAATATCAATATTTTATGTTAAATATTATATATCAAATAGCTTCTTTCAAGAGTTCTTTTTCGTCTATTTTTCCCTGGGCAGGCTCTTCAATATCCATACCCAATTCTTCGTCATTTTCATCATTCAGATCGTTAAAAGCAACCTTACGGTCTTTTAGAACGATTCCTTCAACCAGATAGACAAAGCTCTCCCAAGAGATATGATAGCATCCCTTTTTCTCATCGAAGACTGGCTCGACGAAATGGTTGGAACGGAGAATCTTTTCGGTAAGAATCTCACCTTGATGATGAAAATAATAGATACGAACACGATGACTGTCCTTTGAAAGGAAGATATAAATGTCTCCATTGGTAGGATCACGATGAAGTTGACTCTTGATATAATTGCGCAAACCAGCATGGCGATAACGCAAGGTTACGGGTTCACTGCACAGATAATAATTAAAACCACTTGATAAACTCAGCATAGTGTTCCCTCCATTTCCTTGATCAGTGAAACCAAAGCTGACTTGGAACAGCTACCTATGTGCAAGCTAATCTTACTACCAAAGTTCAACTCGATATCATCAAGCAACAAATCTACATCTTGCTCAACAGGTAAAACTGCTGGTTCTATCGTGACAGAATCTGCAGGTTCTACGACCAGTGGATGCAAGCCCTGCTCTTCATCTGAACTCACAGGCATAGCACTTGGCTTACGATAAGAATCATTACGCAAACAATGAAGCATCTTGGTATAGCTTACTTTTTGTTCTTTACAGAACCCATGAAGGTTCTTACTCTTGTACTCGGTTCGAAACTTACGAACCATTGAGGCATAGTACTTGCCTTCTTCGTTTATATTCATTTTGTCCCAAATTTAAAATTCGGGGCAAAGGTATATATTTTTATTAACGTACGCAAGACGGCCTAAAGTGACTGCTTACAGATAAGGTGGCAGAGGGAGGATTTGTGTTGGGTGTTGTTGAACTCCATATTGCTCAAAGTATTATCATCAATTAACCATCGAATACATGGTATAGCTTACCCAAACATAAAGGAGGAAATCTATGATAGCTTCCAGTATAAGACTTTTGCTAACACCGTTTTTCCCAATTAACAGTGTGAACTCGCAATCTTGTGAATTACTTTCAGGCTGAGTAAAATCCAACATGAACGAATGCTTGCTATCTTGCTAAAAAGTTGCGCTTAATATTTTGAATGTCATATCGTTTTATGTTTATACGATTCCTAATTGTTCCAATATATCTTTTGTCAGTTTGGATAAAGGACGGTTTTCTAACTCTTCCTCATTCAAATATTTCCCCCAAACAAAATCAAAAACTTCTTGTGGTGTACGGAATAAACCTTGAAATCCATCCGACAGAGCTTGGTTCTGTTCCAAAGAGCCATAACTTGTAGACTTTTCTATGAGATCCATCACGTAGTCCTTATGTTTGTCATACAATACAGCAAGTCCTAGCCCATCTATATTTTGTTTTTCATTTTTGGATGGATTAACAAAACCAACAGAAAAATCGTCCTTTGACTTTGTACGCTTGATCTTATTGATATTCAACAGAACATTCTTTGTTTTATCGCAAATTCCAAATTTTGACTGAAATCCATCGAAATAGGGATTGACTCCAATATCATCTGTTGCTTTGCCATGATTACATATTGAGCATGAAGGAACAAGGTTGTAAAAAGACAAAGCTAGCAATGGATGCTTACTTTTGCTGTAAAAATGGTCAAACTCGGGGCGAGTTGTGAATTTCTTTCCTGCTGCCGAACTAGAAGATTTGACGGTAAAAGTATAGTTTCTATTGCAATATGGACAAGTCCTTATCTTTAGTCTTTCAAGTACGTCATTGGCTATGCTCTTGGTGAAGCAGTTATATAGAGTTTCGAATATATAGGACAGAACAATTCGAACATCCTCACCACAGGTTGCATTTGCCAGTTTCAGTTTCTCCATCTCCTTTTTCTTTGCAAGAACAATATTGTCAAAGTCATGTTCAAACTCGTCAAGCTTACTCAACACGTCATTTCCTGTGGCAGTCGAAATTCTTCTTAGTCGTGTTTCTCTCCTTACATATCCTTTCCATTTGGAAAAGACAGTATCGTAATACTCATTATGTTTCCCATTTCTCAAAAAAGGACGATGTTTATCCTCTCTTTTCTCAAAAAGGAAAGCATGCAAACTGTCTCACCAGAAATGTGCAACAGAATCCAAATCACGATTATACCCTAGATATATCATATTCGGCAGTATTATTTTTTCAATTTTTTGATGATGAACTTTTGGAAAGCATTATCATCAAGTTCTTGGTTTAGTCGTTTATATGTGTTATACAACATCATCAACTGCTGTCTTATGACAGGTTCACCAACATGTTGTATCTCTTGCCTTATCTTTTCCAATTCACTTGCCTTGAAATCTCCGGAATGTAACAAAGCAAACAGATGATTTATCTTCTGATGGGCAAACTCTCCCATAGGAAGACTTGGTAAGAAGAATCCATTTTTCAGGAGTCCATTGATATTCGCACCGAATGTGTTTTCCTGCATGGAATAGTCAGCTTCACCATTTTTCAGAAATAGCACATTTGTCTTTGGAATATCTGAAAGTATATAGGGAGAGTGGGTGACATAGAGCACATTGATACTCCGTATTTGCTTAAATGTCAACTGTCCGATTATCTCCATTAAATAACAGGTAAAATTACGTTGCCATTCAGGATGAAAATACAGTTCGATCTCCTCCAGCATAAGATTCACTGCTTGATAGTGTATCTTACCGCTACCAATAGAATCAATATTCAGCAGATGATAAATAATGGCTCCAACAGAAAAATATCTCTGCTTCTCACCCGAACTTAAAGTATCAAATGGTATCAGGCTAGAGTCAGACTCCCTTCGAAAATAAATCTGCCATTTGTAGATTGCTGGTGGCAGATTTTCCATATCCAGCAGTTTGGTGCCATACTTATCTGATATTTTGTTCAAGTTGATATATTTACCGATAGCGTTGTCTTCCCATATTTCCTTGTCATTATATATTTTAGCACTTTCTCCATTGTTTATATAGTTGAATGCTTGACGGAGTTTCAGTGTGATGTGGGATTTATAATTCCATTCATTCTGCAATTTGCCAAAAGCTTCGCCTAGTTTGTTCGTATAGCGTCCATATCTACCATTCTTTATATATTTCATGCTGCCGGAAAACAAAGACTCTGTTTCATAGGCTAAGCATGGATATCCGAAAGTGGAGTAGGTCTCAAATATGGCTATTGTCTTGTAGATGATATAATGCTTGCACTTTTCTTCATTGGTCATATCCCCATAGGGCTTGAAGATAAGTTCTGGTGTCACTTCCAATTTTATTTTCTTCCCATTCTTAAGTTCAAGGCCCATTTGTTTCCAACAATCGCATACTGCATCTATCAATTCCAAGCGTTGGATTTGACAAAGATTGAATGATTGGAATTTTTCGAGTTCCTTCAATATCTTCTTATTCGAATTTCCGAAATCAGCCCAATTCTCTATTTCTTGAATTCTTGTCAGGGTCTTTATTAACTGGTGAACATCACTGTTTTTCGAGAGTAAATCGTTCTTTTGGGCATATTCTAAAGCAAGACAAAACAGTTTATTGTTATTTGGATGATTGATGATACGCTGGTATATTTGTGACAACAAGTTTATAGCATTTGAAATCCACATATCTTTTTCTTTGGAATCTTGCTCTTCCAAGTATGCTATGTCTTCCTGTAACAAGTTGGTGTCCCTATGTTTTAAGAAGAAGTCTGTGATGGTAATTTTCTGTAGTTTAGAATACCCAATGTCTTTCAGTTCCAAAAGCTCCGCCTTTTTATCATTCAACGTTCGGAAAGGATTTGAATGCAGGTTTGTGGGGCGGGGGTGTACCATCAGAGATAGTAGACGTTGCATTGACAGAAATTTCTCCCGGTTCATGTCTATGTTGCCATAGCTCCTATAAGGATGAAGGCTCAATGGTGTTTGATAGCCATCGTTCTTGTGAAACACTCGATGAAGCCAGCAATTCTCTTCGTCTTTTTGATTATTGTCCTTGGTTTCCCATTCGTTAGGAATATCCAACGAATTATAGGCATATAAAGAATAATTTGACACCATAGTATAGAAGAATAGCTTTTTCAGCATCTCTTTTCCTACTATACAGTCTTGTTTGTAGACATTACCAGTTTCCACATACCGGTATATCCGAGCATCATCTTCTGTTGTTACCAAACGATAGAAGATTCCATCCAAATGGTAATACAGTTCGGCATTGACTCCCTGTATCCAAAGAAGAGTTCCGATTTCTCCAATTTCATGAATGATAGATGCATTGTTCAATATTCTGATGATCAATTCCACCAAGGAACTCTTACCATCTCCATTCATACCGACAATTGCAGAAAAATTCAATCGAACTCCCTTGCTTTGTTTTTCAGACAAGGAAAAGAAACTTGCTGAAAGCGGAGCTATATTACTACTTCGCCTTGTTATCAGCTTAGCATCTTCTGATATACGATAATCGTTATTCAAGTAATAGAAATGGTTTTCAACAAGACATTTGAGAATATGTTGCACACAACCAGGTAATACTCGAACTGCAATTAGTTTAAAATCTAAAGATGTCTTAGATGTCGGCATAAATTATCTCAAAAAACATTTTGTTAAAAAACGGGCTACTAGGCTCCATCCCCGAAAAGTAGCTTAATAAAAAAAGGGGAGAGGGATCCGTTCGCCCGTATATCTATTATTTCCCTACTGGCAATGCTACATTTTAGGAAATCAAAGAATCGCTAACAACGCATTACATTATTACCTTTAAAATACAGCATTGTTTTTAAGGGGCAACCATTTATCCCTCATACCCATTCGGGTTATTCTACCGTCACACTCTTTGCCAGATTTCTCGGCATATCCACATCCAGTCCCTTATCCACAGCCACATAGTAAGCAAGCAGCTGCAGCGGAACTACGCTCAGCAGCGGAACCAGTGCATTCAGGGTTCTTGGAACCTCCAATACATTATCCGCTATTTCCTTCACCTGCAGGTCACCCTCAGTCACCACGGCAAGGATGCGGCCGTTTCTCGACTTCACCTCCTGCATGTTCGAGATAATCTTTTCATACAACTGATGATGCGTAGCAAGGAAAACGATTGGCATATCCTGGTCTACCAGGGCGATAGGACCATGCTTCATCTCGGCAGCAGGATAGCCCTCGGCATGGATGTAACTGATTTCCTTCAGTTTCAATGCACCCTCCATCGCCACAGGATAGTTCACACCACGTCCCAAGTACAGGAAGTTGTGCGCATAGGTAAACATTCGGGAGATATCCTTGATTATCGGAGCCTGCTCCAATACCTTCTCCATTTTCTGCGGAATCTCAGAAAGTTCCTCTATCATCTGATAGTAGTCAGCATTGTTTAGGGTTCCCAACTCATGCCCCAAAGCCAAAGCAAGAAGCGTAAGAACCGTCACCTGCCCGGTGAATGCTTTCGTACTTGCCACACCAATCTCCGGACCCACATGGATATAGATACCCGTATCCGTTTCACGGGCAATGGAAGACCCCACGCCGTTCACGATACCGAAAATCAGCGCACCCTTCTCCTTTGCCAGCTTAATCGCAGCCAAGGTATCAGCCGTCTCACCACTCTGACTGATTGCAATCACCACATCCTCCGGCTCAATCACTGGGTCGCCATAGCGGAACTCACTGGCATACGCTACCTCCACTCTCTTGCGGCACATCTTCTCAATCAGCTGCTTACCGATCAGTCCGGCATGCCAACTGGTACCACACGCCACGATGATGATATGCTTCGCTTGAACCAGTCGGTCACGATAATCACGAAGCGCAGAAAGAACGATGCGGTTGTTCTCAGGATGTTCCTTGTCAGCAAAGAGGCGACCACTCATACAATCCTTCAGACAGTTAGGCTGGTCATTAATCTCCTTCAGCATAAAGTGGTCAAAACCACCCTTGCTCAGTTTGCTGATGTCCAGATCCACTGTCTTGATATCGTAATGACAGGCAGAATGCTCCAGATTGATGATATTTAACTCCTCACCTACCCTGACGTCAGCAATCTGACCATCTTCCAGATACACCACCTTATCCGTATGCTCCACGATAGGAGTCGCATCACTGGCGATATAGAAGTCCAGATTATCCATACCCACACCAACTACCAGCGGACTAGACTGGCGTGCTGCTACCAGATGGCTAGGGTTATTCTTCTCGACAACAGCAATGGCATACGCACCGATGGCATCGTTCAAAGCCTGGCAAACGGCAGAAACCAAGTCCTTGCCATTCTGCTGGTAGTAGAAATCAATCAGCTGCACCAGCACCTCAGTATCAGTAGTACTTTTAAACTCATAGCCCTTCTCGATAAGCTGTTCCTTCAAAACCTGATAGTTCTCGATGATGCCATTATGCACCAAAGCCAAGTCACCGCTCATGCTCACATGAGGATGGGCGTTGGTAGCAGAAGGCTCTCCATGGGTAGCCCAGCGGGTATGGGCGATACCCACATGACCGCTACAGTCCTTCTCGGCAGCCATCGTCTCCAGGTTACTCACCTTCCCCTTTGTCTTATACACATTCAGCTGGTCCTGACCATTAATCAAGGCCACACCAGCGCTGTCATATCCACGATACTCCAGTTTCTTCAAGCCATCGATAAGAACAGGATAAGCATCATTCTGTCCAATATATCCAACTATTCCACACATAGTTTACTTTCTTACTAAATTATTTTTTTATTTGTTTCTTCCAATCTAGGAATCTCATGATGAGCAGAATCTGTTCCTCCCACTTATCACTCAATCTCATCGCCTCCTCCTTGCTATAAGCAGGATGGCTTTTGGTAAAACCACTGAATATTTCATCGATACATATATTCCGGGTCACTTGCAAAAGCGTGTGGATAGCATAGCACAATAAAAGCAAGCAGGTGTACGTTTATAGAGTAAACGTTAGAAGAAAATGGAACAGTATAGACTCTTAGCGGAATGCCTATTGCCAGCCCGCATGCTTGACTGGTTTGACTTGAAGACTGTACGTGTCGAGAAGAAAGGTGACACACAGGTGATTCACCTTTATCTCGATGAGAACGAGCAGAAACCTGACGACGGAGAAGACCTGCGCCCCAATGGATTTACACGCGAAAGTGTGTTTCACGACTTTCCGATTAGAGGTCAGGAAGTACTGCTTCACGTGCGCCGTCGCAGATGGCTTGATGCAGATGGTCACAACGTGATGACCGAATGCAATCTCATTCAGGAGTCCACCCGCTGCTCAACCGAGTTGGCGGATTTTTTAAAAGAAGCGTTTGGAGACGCGCCCTATAACGGCCCGTTCGTTTGAGGATGACTATCACATAGACGGTGATGAGTATGGCAGAGCCTACAAGGACCACCTAAGCGGCTATCGTGAATGGTCTGAACTAGGCCATGCTGACGAGTGGCTCATCTTCCCAGAGAACATAAGTCCTCACGTCAGCATAGATGAGACATGCTTGTCCACGGGAGAGGTATACACAATAGCCTCGAACAAGGATGCACATGGTCGCAAGGGATGCCTTATTGCTGTAGTCAAGGGCACTAAGGCAAAGGATGTCATAAAGGCATTGATGAAGATACCAGAAGCGTTGAGAATGAGCGTGGAAGAGGTTACTCTCGACTTCTCTGAGAGTATGCACAACATAGTAGAGACATGCTTTCCGAAGGCTATGCGTACGCTCGACCGGTTCCATCATCAGCAGTTTTGTCTTGAAGCCTTGCAAGAGGTACGCAGAGAGTATAGGCGTGAGCAGATGACACTTGATGCCAATGCTAGGGAAGAGCACCGTCTGATGATGCGCCAGCTGCAGGAGAACGATGGTCCATTTGTGGATGAGGAGGGCAATGCCATAAGGCGCAATGCAAGGTACTATCCCGAAAGACTTGAGAACGGAGAGACTCGTGCAGAACTCCTTGCACGCAGTAAGGGGCTACTTATGATGTCACCCGAGAAATGGACAGACACACAGAAGGAACGTGCAGAAATACTGTTCCGTGAGTTTCCGGACATAAAGACGGCTTTCTCGCTTACCCACTCTCTTCGAATGATTTTCTCGCAGAGGTGTACTAAGGAGCAAGGTGCTGTCAGCCTGCATTCATGGTACTCGAAGGTCGGTGATTTCGGCAACAAAGCGTTCAATGATATTGCTGCCGCCATGTACGACCGTGAGGATGAGATCCTTAACAATTTTGTCAATCGCTCTACCAATGCATCAGCAGAATCCCTCAATGCAAAGATCAAGCATTTCAGAGCACAACTCAGAGGTATTATTGACCGTAAGTTCTTTCTCTTCAGACTAATGAAGATCTATGCCTAATCCACACACTTTTACTGGTGACCCCTTTATAATGTTTTTATATAAGGGACACAGAGGCTTGGCAACCATCTATATATCTTGGATGGTTGCTGAGACAAAATCCTCCTGTAAAATATGCAATGTTAGAAAAGACTCAGCTGTTTCGTATCTTCGATAACGTATCCAGTAAGTGCCTTGGGCTTGTTGTCAAAGAAACAGTATGCCCCTAATGCAGAAA
>NZ_JBQKHJ010000040.1:0-22942 GCF_052118345.1 Prevotella sp. LCP21S3_D2
TGATATGTGTAATATCTTCAACACTTTTGCACTTTTCATGTTGCAAAGTTAAGAAGAATAATTCAATTATCAAAATATTATTTCATAATTTTCATATTATTTGTTATTATACTTATCTTCCTATTTGATGAGGTGGGAAGGATGGACCACGTCAGTATATATCAGATTCTTCTGAGATTTGATGCCCTTCTTCTTGAAGAGTTCTCTCACCGTGACGAATCGGTAGCCTCTCAGCTTCAGTATAGGGATGATTAAATCCACTGCTTCCACGGTTGCTTCATTTCCCTCAAAGTCATGGAGCAGAAAGATGAGTCCGTCCTTTGCACTTTGGTTCATTCGCCTTACTCGTTCATCAGCTGCAACTTAAGATATCCAGTCCTCACATCCTTCGCCACAGATAAACCCTAGACAGATGTTGTCATACATGGTTTGGTTGACATTGATATAGGGTGGACGGAAAAAGACTGGCGATTTACCGGCATATTTCTTAACGAGAGAAGAAATAGTCTTCACTTCATAACGGATGGAATCAGCAGAGAGTTGTGAAATGGGGCTATGTGTAAGACTGTGATTCTCGATATCATGACCTTCCTTTTGAGCACGAATCATGACCTTGGCACTCTCCTGGGTGATGTTTTATCCTATCACGAAGAAGGATGCCTTTACCTGATGTTTCTTGAGCACATCAAGCATATGAACTGTAGTGGTTGTATTCGGACCATCGCCAAAGCTGAGTGCCACAAGCTTTTCCTGAGCCTGAGCCATCCACATCTGATGGGCCAGAAACAACAAGAATGATAATTTCTTCATTTTCATCGTTAAGTGTTTGCTACGATTATGGGGCAAAGATAAGAAAAATATATGAATGCCGTATCTCCTTTGAATTATTTTTTTTGATTAATTTGCCCTTTTTAGGGGGTATGACTGGCCTTTTTTAAAATTAACAGTTAAATAACGCAAATATGTCAAATAAACAGAATTTTTTCTTTCTTTTTCTCTTTCTTTTATATATTTTCTTTATCTATTTCTTTCTTACTGTTACCAATAAATGTACCTGTTAACAGCTCTTAATGAGATTTGGTAGCTTCAACTATTCTGTCTATATTTGCAGACGAAAATCGGAGTATATCAAATAATAAGGAGTATATGAATAGAGCAAACAGCAAGCCGGCTGATCTCATACTCAGAATGTATGAGTCGGTCATCTTCCCGGGGAAATGCATACATCTTACAGGGGAGGAAAGAAGAAGTCTGCGTTCTGTATGGGCGTATGATATTTCCTATCTATATCCACGCATGGAAGATGGAATAGATTGGATGAAGTTCGGGCTATTTGAATCCCAAAAGCTCGATAGAAAGGTGCCATTCTACAATAGGCAACAGGAACTGTTTTTGAAGATGGCAGAGAAGAGCAGTTGGATTGAGCAGTTTGTGGAATATCCTGAGGAGATTGTATATGAGGAGGAATTCACGCTTACATTCACCCCCGACTATATGATGGTCTTGGAGGATGGAAGTGTAGTGATGGTGATGCTGGTGCCTTACCGTCTTTTCTCTACACAAACTGTACAACGCAAATGGTATGCCCTGATGGAATATTGCAAGATTCATGGCTATGGATGCGTACTGTTTGACATGGTAAGGGGTATCAGTTTGAAATGGTTGCTTCATTTATGGGAGAAAAAGGACATGGAAAAGTTTGAAAAGGAAGTACTGGAAGCGATGGATGATAGAAAGAGCCATTGGATAAACAGTATCACCCTGGGCAAGATCATGAAGAAGCATGGTGCCAATCTTTGTGACATTCAGGTTCTTGTTTTCAGGAACAAGCTCCTCTATGTTCCCAAAGGTCAGAAAAGAAAGATAGGACTCATCAGACAATATACTGATGATATGTTTGATTCACAACTAATTATAGACGCTCATGACAAGGATTATCACACATCAAGAAGAGACTCATTACGAGTTAGCTGCCAACTCTGAAAGCTTGGATTTCTGGAAGGCATTAGGCTTCAGGATTACAGGAACGAGTGAACGAGAAGACGAGTTCTATCTAAGAAAGACTTGTTCTTTCGGTATCAGGCAGCAACTGGGTGGGCTGGCCATCATACAAAGCAAGGGAAAGGAAGGTATAGCCAACAGATGGGGATGCATTCTGCTAGCTTGCCGATTTCAGAAGATTGAGTTATTTGCCTGTGATGAAGGAGAAGGGGTTCAAAAACTGCATTTCGTCGGTTACAAGGAGGGAGAAATGGAGATTTACGAATTTGATGGCAGCAAGCCCACCAAAATATTGGTACTGAAGCAGCTCTCAGCGTGATGTGATTTTTCTATCATGTTATTGTTCTTCCACATGGAGAACCTCACCCTCTTTATATCCTGGTGGCATGCCTTCACCGATACGCTTTTTCCGTGCAAAGGTAAGGCCGCTCCGCCAGATACCAAGTACCGCTCCATGCGAGCTATGAAGCTGGAATCTTTCTTGGCAGCCTTCCGCAATTCCGTCGGAATAGGGTATTCCAAGAAAGATTCCAGCTTCATTACTTGGCTTTCTGGCCTGTGAGCAGCCAAATGGGGGGCACGAAAAAGGCTATGGTGTGAAGGTTATGCCGGAATGTCATAAAAAAAAGTTCGATTTTCTGTGGAAGAACAAGTTTGAAAAAAGGCTTGTGTTCAGGAAATCCAGAACTTTTTCTTTTTGAGGTCAGTTCAGAGGCAGAGAAATCAATATGGGGTCAAACAGGTTGATGGAGTGGACGAAAATGGATTGGCATCTGATTTTGAGGAGAATATACGGCAATAATGTATGCATCCGTACACATGATGCAGGTATATTCCACAAGTGTTAAAATATAAGTTTAATTGTGCAGAGGAGGTTGATATGGAATAAAACCCTTACCTTTGCATGCACAAAAAAGGATAGAAAGAATGAAAGCAAAAGAGATTATCTGGAAGGAGATAAGCGTTTTGCCACATAGTGCAAACGCATATCCAAAGGGAAAACCCTATAAGGGACAGATGATGATGGGGAGAGTATTTCCCGTCAGTAAGGCCCAGGCTATGGCTTTTGTAGAGATGGGATGCTGCATAGCGGAAATGAACTCCGAGGATGTAAGCATCGTAGAGAAACTGCTTGAGAAACACCACCTGGAGGGAAAATACCGATATGTGGGAGATAAGAGTTTCGTGAAACTCATCAATCAGAGCGATTTAGACAGAGCATTGAAGGCGGAGTATGCCTTTTAGGTGAGTTGGATACAAATAAAGCCCCTTGACTCCTTTCGGAATACAAGAGGCTGAACCAAAGGAATTTCCTTGAGATGAAATGTGGAAGTTTCACAGCGCAAAGATACAGAAAATATCTTGTAAAAGCAAAAGAAATTGCAGATAGTTTAGGATTTTGAAAGAATATTAATAACATTTACAAAATAGTGAATGATATGAAGAATCTAATGATGGCAGTGGTGATGCTTATCACCTGTACAACAAGCATGGCACAAGGAATCCAGGAACCTGAGTATATCGGTCAGGTGGCACTGGTGCAATCAGACAGCAGCCAGGTAGTCCTGGTAAAGGAAGAGGCAGAAATGAAGACCAAGACCTCTGGATTTGGATACATTCCTATTCCGGGAAGCAGTTTGCTGGACAAGGGTAAAACTTTCTTGAGAGTAAAAGGTGATACTTCACCTAACAAGATAGCCAAGGGAGAGGTACAACTCATTGTAAGAGTGAAGGACCACAACGAAGATCCGAAGAACTCCATTGGAGTGTTCCAGTTTGAGGCCAAGAAGAAAGAGCGCAGATTCACGCTTGCCGAAGCGGGATTACTTTCCGGCATGAAGGCAATAACATCCTTCAATACCATTCCTTACGAGGCAAAGAAGATTGGGGCCAGTTCATATATGGTAACCATTTTGAACCTGCAGCCCGGAGAGTATGGTGTGACCACAGCAGATTTCACACATATCTCTACCTTCTCTGTACAATAAACAGAAGTTACACTTTTAATACTGAAGATTATGGGAGCAATATTCTTATTTCTGTTTTTCATGTGGCTTTTCAAGGGATTTGGCAAAGCCATGAGACATAGCGGTGATACCTTTCACCCAGATAAATAAGCCAGTAGGTAAAGTTCAACAATTTTTCATATACTCCTCAGCCCACCAGGTCCTCGTGAGAAGACCGGTGGGCTTTTCTTGTATCGTTTTTTTAAGACCTTTCCCTAAAACTATTCCTCAGCAGCAGTAGCAGAAGGTCCCAGTATATCGTCATTACAGATAGTGCCAACGTCATTGGTGAGGGCATATCATGCTGTCATTTTTTCCATAGGTCTCCATCTCGATACGTATGCCTGATGTCGTAATACAGGACCAGTGCAAGGACCGCAATCAAGATGACAAGGACAAGCAGGGGGATAAGGATAGAACTTCTACTCATCCTACTTGAAAACATGATGAATTGATTCATTCTTATCCTGTACAAACGCTCTCAGATTGGCGTGCCCCTTGTATATGATGCTGTAATCCGTGACCTTTCCTGGGTTACGTCTCTTGAGAGTAAGGGCTATGGTTCTTCCCACCACCGTATTGGGGAAAAACATATATACCTCATCATAATCATCACTGTCCACCACCATATGCATGTAGTTGCTCACATGAGACATCACGATGCAGGCATCATGTTGAGGAAGGCGGAATTCCCTGGAACCCTTCAAGGTATAGAATGCCAGATAATCCATAAAATCATAAAACAGGCAGCATGCCTGATACTCCTTTGCCTTAGGACTGCGCAGGGTTGTTGGTGCATAGCTTTTCAAGGTGACAGGAAACGGGGTATATAGCTGATGGAAAAACTCTACGCCACCGATGTCATTTCTAAATCCAAAGCCTTGATAACTCTTACCAAGACATGAAAATTCAACGCCCTGGATACAGGAAGGCAATTTGGAAAAGCCGTTTTGCTTGAGGTATTTCTCATCATCATTCTTCAAATCGACAAGACGAATACCATCTTCCACGTGGATAAATGCGGGTTGTTGTACTCTCATAATTGTTGTCATTACTAGTTTTTTATCTCTTGTTGTTATTTAATGATTGCAGAATCAATGTCTTTAGACTATCACTTGTGCCGCCGAGCAGGAAGTAGTCACTCACGTCTTTCTCCTGCTTGCTGCCTGCAAGAGGAAGATCTATCCGACTCACCGGATAGCACCCCTGGAGTTCTTCCACCCGTTGGGCAGATTCTCTTCTTCCTGTAGCATCTACGTCATACACAAAAACTATCTTCCCGAATCTCTTCACAAGCTGGTCCATGACCAAATGGGGGATTTTAGCCGTCTCACTATTGAAGCAAATGGCAGAAAAGCCATGACTGCTCAGAGAAAGAACATCCTTTTCACCGCCAGTGATCAAGAGCATATTCCCCCGACTGGGAAGTTGGTCCAATCCAAAGATATAAGGACTTGGCAGCACTCCAGCATAAAGAAAACGGTTCTCCACACGAGGGCGATACACCTTGATGCCCTTTCCTTCCTGGAAGAAATAGCCATAGCTTGGCGTCAGGGCAGTGGAATAGATGCCATACTGCCGACCATCAGCCTTCGTAAAAAGGCAACTTCTCAAACTCCTAACCTGAAAACGGTCAAGAGTATCTTCAGTGATGCCATAAGAAGCCCAATATGCAAGCTCTTCGTCAGAAAATTCCTTGACCTGCGCTTGATAGGCAATCACACCATGAGGCTGCCGGTTTTCTTCATCTGGGCTCTTCCTGCCTGGGATAGGAGATGCTTGACGAACCGCCTTGCGATTTGTCTGCCGGTCAAATACCCCAAGACACATATCCTGATCTATCGTTTGCAACAGATGCACAAAATCCGTGGAAGGATTGATGTTCAGGACCTGCGAAGCCACGAAAAAGCAATCTCCGGAAAAGCGACTATCGCCAAAATCATGCAAATAGTAGTAGGACCTGCCATCAAGCGCCTGGTTACGATAGAGCTTACAGGAAGGATGCTTGTCATCCTCTCTCATGTGACTTCTGAACTTTTTCCTCAGGCATTCCTTTCCCAGATAGTGGACAAAGATATCGAGTCCTCCATCTGTCTTGGCCAAAATCTCATCTTTTTCTTTCATGTCAATCGTGATGATAGGTTTCAGAACAAAGGCGGAAGTTGAAGTCAGGCATGACAACAACGTGCATCATGTGATTCACGCGGTCGGCAGTTCTATCCCCATAGCGTGGACGAATATCACCTGAAGGAAGATTCGTCGTGACAATGGTGAACAAGCGACATTCATACCGGTAGGCAATGAGTTCACTGATGGGATCACATACCTGACCATATTTGACAATACGCTCAGGCTCCATGCCTAAATCATCAATAGCCAATAATGCCACGTTGCGATATTCCAAAAAACGCTCATAGTGGTCCACATAGAGGTGACACAGCTCACAAGCGCTCTTCATGACAAGGCCAGCCATTGTAACCTGACAGGAAGAGGACTTGATGGGGTCTTTCAATCGCAAGGAAATTATCAGCTTCTGTATGGCATACACCAAGGTGGTTTTCCCTGTACCACCTACACCACTCAGCCACAAGCCAGTTTTATGGCTATGACCTACCAGCCAGAGAGAGATATTGCATAATACCATCTCCAACCCTTCCATACAGACAAATTTGATATTCACATCATTGACCGCCTTGATAACAGCCTGCAATAAGGCTTTATAACAGAACACATAGTCCAACGGCAATTTAAAGAAACGCTTTCCAGTGGTGGCTGTTTTGATATGGTGAATCACCTTCTCTTCCTTGAACAGGAAATTATCCATTACTGCTTCCATTTGTTTAAAAATTAATATAAGAACTAAAATGTTGAGCCATACAGTTGTCCTCCATGAGAAGACTTAGGTGTAAACTTTGAACCATACATCGACCTGGGGTGCTCCAAATCCTGTTTGCCTAGCCAATCGCAAAAGTGACTCTGGTAATCTGATAAATCCCTATGCGAGCCTTTTCCCCTGCAGGTCATGTCAAGCTCGAAGGTTTCAAGCCATGTTTTCACGTTAGACCGATCAGGCAGTTTAAAGCGCAGTCTCATTACTTCAAGCCAAGAGTCTGAATTTGAGAGAAGAGAAAAATAGCTTTCTTTGCTTGTTTTCTTTTCTGCTCCACTATTCTCAACCTCCCCAAAAATCTCTTCACATGTGCGCACACGCATTGATGTTGATTTTCTTTCATTCTTTACATTATATCCTTCTATATTAGTTGTCGTTTGCATGCCGATAACTTGTCGATGGTTTGACACCTGCATGTCAACTACCTGTCTCTCGTTTGTCAGCTGCTTGTCGGTCAAATTTTCATTAAATCCATATATCTCTCTACAACAAGAACTTACAATGGGGGCGAAATCAGTAGAAAGTGGGGGCGAATTACCATCAAAAAAACTGGATTTGGAAGTAAAGCCTTGATAAAGCTCATACTTGCAAACCGTAATCAGGTTAGGACGAGGAGTAGGGAACTTGGAAACCTCAATTTCACCAGTGCGCACTAAGTCATTGAGACATGTACTTATCTTAGATGGGGAAATACGTGTTTCCTTATGAAGAGTATTTTTGCTTACTGCAAGCTGAGCTCGCTTCAGAGAAGAGCCAACCTGTTGTTGAAAAACAGCATTGAGCAGCAAATGAATGAATAGATGGACCTTTTCCGCATCATGATACCAATCCCACTCAGTAATTTTACGGTAAAGTTTGATCCAGCCAATAGTGTCATCTTCATCAGAAAACTGCTGAAAACGGCTATAGTCACATAAGGTCACAATGGTTCCCTTATTGTTTGATTGAACCTTGACATCACCGGTTTTCGATAATTTTTGAAGGCAAGTACGGATATTTCTAGGGGATAAGCCCGTATCCTCAGCAATAATGGCAAGACTGGTCACGACCTGGCCAGGATATACCGTCAAGGAAAGATAATCTGTCTTCCTTACATTTGCCTGTAACAGGAAATACAGATAGACATGTACCATCTTAGAGTCATGATACCATCTCCACGAAGTAAAACTTCGAGGAAGTTTAAGCCATGAATTGTTTGCGAAATTCATCATTTTATGTAATTTTATATAGGTAATACGACCACTTACACAAGAATTTACGCCTGTGTCTATTAAAACTCCATATCAAAAAAGAGAATATAAGACACCCTAGGGGACTCTCTTGAAGCCTCCCGAAATAGTGTATTTATTATCTCTTATTTCTCTATTATTCGAAAAGAAAGGCTACTTCTTCCTGCTTTAGTTAAAACAAGCAGACTCTCTCCTTTTACTTTTACATTTCTTATTTGAGTCAAGTTCCGACTTCCACGATGCCACTTTACCGAGGACTTTTCCAATATGTCCTTGATAATAATCAGGTGCTTCATGCAAGCATCAAAAGACTCCTGCCAATCATAGACCTTCGGTGGTATCTGATACAAAACTCCAACCATCCAATCAGGCTTGGCTTCACTATGAACTTTCTTTTTTACCTTATACATATTTCATAATTAGTATGGACCTAAATTAATTTTACCATTTAATATGACATGAATTATCCAAATGTCTATGTATGAGATTAACATCAACATTACTTTAGATAGTTGTCATTTTTTAGGTATAAACCTTTTATCAATCATGCTTCTAAAATTAATGATAATTTACATCATCCTTTACTTACTCTCTTCTATCAACCAAGTAAGACTATAAAAGTCTAGTTTTGATTTCGTTGCAAAAATAACAAATATTTCTGAAAGTTACTTACAGTATAGCTATATTTTAACTTTTATTATGCACAAATGCTCGTTTTTTATCGCTATCTACTATATTATTCAAACAATGGGGAGTTTATATAGAGCTATACTACCATTAACTATAACATAAAAAATATAGACTCTTTTGGGTGTTAAGAGGTATGTCAAAAACATAGAAGAACTGAATTTAGATGAATCAACACACAAAAAAACTCAAATATGATAGAATTTGATTTATTTTTTGTACCTTTGCACCATCGTTCTTAGGGACGTGATTTTTGTGGGAAGAAATGTAAAGTTCCTCACTTCTTGATAAATCGCCAAAATTAAAAAGAATGTAAACACGAGGCACGGAGCAGCTCATAATATGTGGGCTGCCATCCGTGTATGTGTTTATGGGCGTTTGGCGATGCCTTCAAGAGGCGTATATGGGGGCAGCCCACTTCTTTTGTATCAAATCTGTAGAATGTCAAACTAACGAATACATAAGTAACTTAGAAGTTTCAAAAATATAAAAGGAATAGAATTCATTTTATTACTTGGTAAACGATATATGTAGTCAATTAGTATTCACTTACTCTCTCAAGGTGATTAAGACTATCAACAGAATTCAAAAACAAAAAAATAAGAGTATGAGCGGAAAAGAATTAAGAGAATTATTAGCATCAAAGGGTATCCTGCAAAAAGACATTGCAAGACAACTCAACATGACTCCTGGTGGCTTTAGTCAACAGTTAAGGGCTAAAGACATCAAGACAGGATTACTGGAATCCATATGTAAAGTACTCAATGTCAAAATGGATTTCTTTTATGGAGGCACCGAATATCTCGAAGGATATGAACTCATCAAGCAATCTGATTTAAAAGAATTCAAATCCAAGCTTGACCAAATACATACATGCTGTAACGAGATCTCAGGAAAGTTGTCTTAGTTCTCTATCATCACGCAATCAGTAATTCTAGAGAACTAAGATCTATAAATTCATTCACTACCCTTTGATTACGGCAATGGGTAGCAAATGAGTTTTGATTTTGACTAAATCTGATTCTTGTGCCATGACAAGTTCTATATCTTTGTAGGCAGCAGAGGCCTCTTCCAAATCTTCCTGACTACGAATGGCATGAACGATGCCTTTCTCGTCCAGCTTATGGATTTCCTCCGCTAAATTGAGTGTCTTTACAGCCTCAGTTCGGCTCATGATACGGCCAGCCCCATGGGAGCAGCTCATGAAACTAAGAGGATTGCCAAGGCCTTCCACGATATATGAACTCGTTCCTTGTGAACCAGGTATGATACCAACTTCACCTTCTCGGGCACTTGTTGCTCCCTTTCGGTGTATGATACAATTCTCACCAAAATGGGATTCCCAGGATGCATAGTTATGGGCGATGTTGATCATCGGCTCAAACTCAACATGGGGAATCGCTTCAGATATGACTTCCTGTATTCGTTGCATCATCAACCTTCTATTGCACAGACCAAAATCGATACAATACTGCATCTCATTCCAATAATCATTAAACTCCTTGGTATTCAGCGGCAAGAATGACATATTAAGGTCTGACTTAACCAAAGAAAAGTAACGCTCATTAAGAATGGTTGCCACTCTGTTATAATAATCACAGACCTGTTTGCCCAAGTTTCTTGACCCAGAGTGAATCATGATCCAAAGCCATCCTTCATCGTCCTTTTGAAGTTCTATGAAGTGATTTCCTCCACCAAGAGTTCCCACTTGCTTAGTAGCTGATATATATTGACGCTTAACGACAGTCATGCCATCTATATCATGATTTTCAGGCATATACTTCTCATCCTGAGCCACCTTGTGGTGTTCCATTCCTAAAGGAATCTGGTGGCGTATGCCTCGCATGATTTTCTTTCTCAGAACATCCATTTCAATGGTCTCCACCTGGATATTGGTTTTAACAGCACACATACCACAACCTATATCCACACCCACGGCATTCGGAATCACGACATTCCTGGTAGCAAGGACAGTTCCTATAGGCATACCCTTTCCGCCATGTAAGTCAGGCATCAATGCCAAATGATGAAAAACGAAAGGCAGGCTACAAAGGTTCGATATTTGTTGCCAAGCCGTTGCATCACACATCTTTGCCCACATCTTAACAGGGGTTCCATTCATTGCAAATTCTTTCATTGTATTAATCTCCTATCTTTTTTAGTGCAAAATTACAACAGCGGTATGCAGTATTTTTGCGTAGGAGCACAAAAACTTCAAATTTTAACAAAAACTGCTATTATATAGACACATACAACTACTCTGCAATCACTATTCACATAAGGAATCCCCTTACTGTTGTACTACCGCAAGAATGGTATGGGATTTCGGAATTCATTCGTCATAGCAGTGTTACTATGATATTAAGCTGCCAATAGAAACGAGGGCAATACCCTTCAAACCGCAGCGTCACAGCCTCACGGAGGTATTGCCCTCTATAAAGATACTGTTATGAATACCTTATCAAGTGCAAAGATAGCCAATTCATCAGAAATCAGCAAGAGAAATAGGGAAAAGTTTTAATGGTTATGTATCATTTTGCTGAAACAGCAGTTGAAAGTCGGACTTCTGAAAAGAAAACATGCCATTTTGCTCCAATTGGCATGACAGTTTTTGACTGAAATCAAGAAATCATACCCTTTTCTGCATTTTCTTCCCCCAAAAATTGTGTGCGCACACAAAAAGGCATTACCTTTGCACTCGAAAAGATTGAATAACGAATAATTAAAGTAAAGAAAGGGTAACATTATGATGGTATTAGGAATGACATTAGCAGTTGTAGCTGCTCTTTTTGCAGAGGTTGTAAATGTAAACAAGAAGATTAGCCTCGGCAAGTAAGCAAGCTTTGAGAGGCATCCATAGGATGCTTCCAATGAAGCTTCCCTAATGGATATTAGATGAGGTAAAGAAGATGTAGATTAGGATAACAGATTGATATAGAGAAAGGATAAGATTATGATGGTATTAGGAATGACATTGGCAGTTGTAGCTGCTCTTTTTGTAGAGGTTGTAAATGTAAACAAGAAGATCAACCTCGGCAAGTAAGCAAGCTTTGAGAGGCATCCACAGGATGCTTCCAATGAAGCTTCTCTAATGGATATTAGATGAGGTAAAGAAGATGTAGATTAGGATAACAGATTGATATAGAGAAAGGATAAGATTATGATGATTTTAGGAATGTTTTTAGCTTTGGTCGTTGCAGCATGCGCTGAGTATGGGGCAAGATCCAACATGAAGAACTTCGCTTAACAGGCGATGTCCCATGAAAATTTGAGAGAATTGTAGAAAGAAGTTTCCATATATATTATATAGAGATGGCAGTTGCAGGCGTTTGTGAAGATGCTTGCAGCTGCCTTTTCTTTTTGTATCTTTAGGGTGTCGAAATTCAAAATAAAAGTTGTACCTTTGCACCCAAGTTGAGATTACAGAAATGAAAAAGGAACGTGAAACGGCGAACAAGTATCGTCAGCAAGCTCTTGAAGGAGATTTGATGGCGATGAACAACATGGGTGTCTGCTATGCGCAAGGCATCGGTGTTGTGGAGAATCATGAGATGGCATTCCAGTGGTACATGAAGGCTGCTGAACTGGGTGATATTTACGCATGCTACAATGTGGCAGAATGCTACTACCAGGGAGATGGAGTGGAACAGGACTTCGAAAGAGCTCTTCATTGGTATCTGATTGCAGCAGAGAAAGGAGATGTACAATCACAGGTTAATGCAGCCAATGCATTTTACCTGGGCCAAGGAACTGAAGAAGACCACGTAAAGGCTCACCAGTGGTGGATGAAAGCTGCTCAAAGGGGACATCTTCAGAGCCAAAAGAATGTAGGTGCCAACTATTGGAATGGAGATGGAGTAGAGAAGGATGACAGTTGGGCTGCCTTTTGGTATGAAATGGCAGGTCAGCAAGGTGATCCACAGGCTCAGTTCTCTACCGGATGGTTCTATATGACCGGTACAGGCGTTAAACAGGACAAGCGCAAGGGACTCAAATGGATTCACAGAGCAACTGCCCAAGGATTTGAGCATGCCAAACAATGGTGCAGGGACAATGGTTATAGTATATATTAATAATGTAGTGAAACAAATGAAGACAGATTTACGATTGATACAAGAGCAGCAGCCTCTCATACACAACATAACCAATTATGTGGCTATGAACTTTGTTGCCAACAGCCTATTGGCTATTGGAGCATCACCTATCATGGCGCGTGCCGAGGAAGAAGTTGAGGAAATCAGTAGCAAGAGCAATGCCTTGGCTCTAAATCTGGGCGTTCCGGAAAGCACTACTGCTCACTCAATGATACTGGCAGGGGAAGCTGCCATGAAAAAAAGAATTCCTATCGTATTTGATGTGGTTGGAGTAGGAGCCACCCGCTTTCGTATGGATATAGCATCACAGATTATCCTCAGGTGTCACCCTACAGTCATCAAGGGAAATGCCAGTGAGATTCAGGCATTGTACTCTCACCAGATAGGCATGCAGGGAGTGGATAGTCACCAGGAAACCTATGAGGTTGAGAAACAAGCTAAGAAACTTGCTCAGCAACTTTCCTGTATCATAGTTGTAACTGGAGCCATAGACTTCATCACGGATGGCGAAAGAATTGCTTATGTTCATGAAGGACATCCCATGATGAGCAAGGTTACTGCAATGGGATGTACTGCCACCGGTATCGTTGGGGCATTCCTTGCTGTGAACTCCGATTCTTTGGAAGCAGCTGTTCATGCCATGAAAGCTATGGGAATTGCTGGAGAAAAGGCGGCTTCCATGTCTAGAGGCAATGGTAGCATGATGATTAACTTCCTCGACGAACTCAGCAATCTTATGGCTTATGACTAAGATTGTCAGAATCAAGAGACGTTCCTTCATGAAAAGCTTCATTGCAATCAATCTCTTTGGCATGATTGTTACTTGCGAAGAGCTTTCTAAAGAGGAACTCTATCATGAGCTCATACATACGGCCCAAGCAAGGGAGTTGTTGTATATCCCATTCTACCTCTGGTACATCATAGAATGGTTGTACTTATATCTCAAATATCGGGATTGGATGCTGGCATATTACAACATCAGGTTTGAAAAGGAAGCCTATGCTCACCAAGAAGACCTGGAATATTTGAATCGAAGGAAGCATTATTGCTATAGATGATATTACGTGGTGCCATAATCTTGTTATTCCTCAGTTTTTTGGGGAATAGTTCTACACCTGTTCCCCAGATTCCACAGAGGTAATTTATGGCACACAAGCTATAAGTATCTGAATATCAAGCTTATCATCTTTTCTGTTATTTTTTGGCATGTAGGTTGCAACTATGAATAGCGGGTTCGATAATGAATCCACAAAACAGAGTAAATAACAATAAATAGTAACAATTTAAAATAGATAAAATTATGAAGAAGTTCGTTTTTGCAGCTATCGCAGCTATGGTAATGGTTTCAGTAAGCAACGTATTTGCATCAAGCAAAATGATGATAGATAATTCTGAAGTAGTTCCAGTTGACACTGTAGCACCTGAAACTCCAAAGGATTCTGCAGAGATCAGCACTCCTGTGTTGCCACAGGCTGGTGCGGAGGATTCAACAGAGCAGGCGACTCCTGCAGAGACAACAGCAGAGTCTGTAGAAACAACCCAATCTGAGCAGCCAGCTGAGGTTCAGGAGACTCCACAGGAGAACACCCAGCAGGAGTCAACAGAGTCTGAGCAGGCTACAGAGCAGGCTGCTGTTTCAGAGTAACAAACATTTGATTTCAACATAATTATAACGCATAAGTCTGCTGGCAGTAATGCCGGCAAACTTATGCGTTTAATTTAATACATCTAATTATTCTTAAAAAAACTTGATAACCCATCTTATAATAAAGTAAATTATGTATTTTTGCATATCATAATTAAGATTAAGGCTATGACAAAGAATACAATGGCAAACAAACTTCCAAGGAAGTTGATTCAAAAGATGGAAATCGTGGGTGAGCAGATTAAGCTTGCCAGACTACGACGCAACCTGAGCATGGCACAAGTTGCAGAAAGGGCAACATGCTCGGAAGTTACACTTTGCAAGGTAGAGAAGGGATTACCAACGGTTTCCATCGGAATTTACCTTCGTGTACTCTATGCTCTTCAGCTGGATGATGACATCTTGCTCCTGGCAAAGGATGACAAACTCGGAAGGGTATTGCAGGATATAGGACTGAAGAATCGTCAACGAGCATCTAAAAAAGGATAGAAATGGAACGACTGTTTGTTTTCGCAGATTTTAACTGGCTCGGCAAAGCGGAGCTGGTAGGGGAGTTGTGTTATGAAAAATTGCGCGGCTCTGACAGTTATGCATTTAAGTTTGATGAGAATTGGCTTAAGGTTCATACCGGAATTAAGCTTTCGGAAGACATCAACAATTACCCAGGCATGCAATATACCCAGCCAGGAAGTGATATTTTCGGATGTTTTTCTGATGCTTTGCCAGATAGGTGGGGACGTACCTTGCTCAAAAGAAGAGAACAGATACAGGCAACTGAAGAAAAAAGAGCAGTCAGACCTCTTTCCTCGTTCGATTACCTCATGGGCATCGATGACTTCTCCAGAATGGGTGGATTTAGGTTTAAGAAGGAAATGGAAGGTGATTATATCAATGTGTCTCCATCTCTCAAGATACCCCCATTAACAGAGATTAGAGAATTGGTACATGCCAGTCAAGAAGTAGAAAGATCTGAAGAGAATGATGTTTTGCCTGAAAAAAAATGGATAGCGCAGCTCATCCAACCTGGTACTTCATTGGGTGGCGCAAGACCTAAAGCAGGCGTATTGGATGAAAAAGGCAATCTATGCATCGCGAAGTTTCCCTCTCGTAAGGATGATTATGACGCAGCACTTTGGGAGCACTTTTCTCACCTGCTAGCTCAAAAGGCTGGTATCCTGGTAGCTCAAACCAGGGTGTTGGGAGGACTGGGAAAATATCACACACTCCTGTCTAAACGCTTTGACCGAACTGCAGAAGCTAAGAGAATCCATTTTGCGTCATCCATGTCTCTGCTAGGATTGAAGGATGGAGATAATGCACAAGGTGGTTATGGTTATCTCGATATTGTTGATTTCATACTCCAAGGTTGCTGCGACGTAGAGAAAAATCTTCTGGAACTCTACCGAAGGGTTGTCTTCAACATCTGTATTGGCAATTCTGATGACCACTTCAGAAACCATGGCTTTCTGCTCACACCAAAAGGCTGGACTCTATCACCAGCCTATGATATGAATCCTACCCTCAATGAATATCAGAGTCTTCTGATCAATGAATCTTCAAACAAGGCAGACATCAATATTCTGCTTGATTCATCTGAAAGCTACATGATTAAGAGGGAGGAAGCTGAAAACATTATCCAAGAGGTTCAAGCAGCAGTTAGTCAATGGGAAAGTTTAGCTACTCTGCTTCAAATCCCTGCTAGAGAGATGGCTATGTTTAAAGAAAGGTTTAAGCTTAACCTATAATATAATGAAGTATAAAGCCTATTTACTTCATTATATTATGGGTTGAATGAATCTGCATACTGCAGTCCTGCTGGAATTCAATAGCCATGACAAGGAAGGTAAAACTATAGATATCAGCAAGAGAAACAAGTATGTCCGTCAGCTTGATGGCATTAAGGATGCAGGGGTTATAGGAAGATACTCCAATGCAAGTTGAGTGTTAAAATGGTAAGAAAGGAGATTATTTATGTCACTAAAGAAGATATTCAGATGCCAGGATTGTGGGTACGAGACCGAAGTATATGAGGGACGTGGCTTCATGGGACAGCATATCGAATCCATGTCTTGTCCAGACTGCAGGAACATAGTACCTCCTGTGGTGGGTGGAGTAATTGGTGATGCTGCACCTAGTTTTAATTCTCTTGTAGGAAGGCTATGTCTAAGATGTGGTTCTGACAGGATTCACAGGTGGGATATGCATACTTGCCCAAAGTGCAGGGGCAAGATGCAACCCACTGGCGAAGAAGAGTTTTGGACATGAAAATTCTAGCCTATATTTACCTCTTTGATATTTTGCAGAAAATTACTTCTCAGAATTTCTTCGTTCTCAGATGACAATAAGGCTCACCATCTGTTTTTTTTCATAATAATGCTGGTGGTAGGCTTCGCCAATGTAGAATGTCTCCTCTGGCAGGAGCAAGGTATTGACCTAGTCACCCTTACTACGGAGAAGTTCCGTCACATGTTCGGCTGTCTGCTTCTGAGATTCATTACGATAGAAGATACAGCTGCGGTATTGTGGCGCCAAATCAGGACCAACACCATCGGTCTGTGCCGGGTCGTGAATCCCGAAGAAGAGTTTACATAATCTCATATGAAACCTGTTGGGGATGAAAGCCTGCCATCTTTTCCTCGTCTGTATGGCCCATCAAGCCCACTGTGAGTGGATGAAGGATAACAGGATAGCCATCGCGATCAAGTTGACCGGCATGGGCTGACGTTGCTATACGGAGTGCTATATCAATTGGATTCATTGTTAATTATGTCATTCTATGTTTATAATCTTGTCGTATCTCTTGCCTTGCTAGTCCTGGAATGATTACCACCCTTCATGGAACAAGAATCATATGTCTATCGATTCGCCCTCATGTGCTATCTTCCAAAACGGAATTTGTACAGCATCGGTAAACTCTTTCATACGCCAGGCGCTTTTGAAACCACTTGCCACAAAATGCATTGGGACAAACAGACCTGTCTGGAATTGCTCTATGAACTGTCTTGCACCACGGGTATAGCCATTACCTATGCGGCCATCTACAGGAAACTGCACAACATCAAAGCTATCAGCCATTTTTCTGATGTCCTTGAGTTCACCCAAATATTGCTTCTCGTCTTTTTGAGGGTCTATCTCGCCAAACTCAAAGCTCCAGATGGTTCCACCCTGATAGTCGGAAGTCAAGAACCTGGCGTACCAATTATTCAGATCGCCTGCATGAAAGATACGCTTGCCTTCAACTTCTACTATCCAAGACACACCACTGTCATTACTGCCGGCTGCAACTACCTTTAGATTTTTATCGCGCCATGAGTTTCCCTTTACCATCAAGACGTCAGCTTCGTCCTTTTGGCATCTGTGATGTCTGAAGATATCCTTGGAGAGTATATAGGTAAAAGAGGTATGAGGGTAGCACTGGCGCCATGAAAAGATTTCCCGGGAGAAGTGATCTTCATGGAAATGACTTACAAGTACGTACACAGGCTTACCCTTGGACAGAATCACCGGCATACAATCGGCGGGATCCATCCAATAATCGAAGACCAATACGCAGGAGTGGGTCTCCACTGCAAAACCACTATGAAAGATATATGTCAGTTTCATGATTCTCATTCTGATTTACGATTGAATCTTTGAATTCTTTCTTGGACGATTTGAAATAGGTATGTTTCATCTTACCGTCCAAAAAAGAATAGCTTTTCTCTTATCCTACTATATTTAAGCGGTTTGACGAATCTCATATTTAACCTCCATGCCAAGGATATCCATGATTTTTTCAACCGTCGATAGGGAAGGGTTGCCTTTACCGCTCTCTATTTTCTTGATGGTTGAAATGGCTATCTCAGACATGTCTGCGAGATCTTGCTGGTAATCCCCAAGGCCTTACGCTGCAATTTCATTACTTCTTGAATTTTCATATCAAGTAGTGTATTATATTGTACTTTTTGTGCAAAGATAAGAAATGTTTTTGGATTAAACAAGGAAAAGTATCATATAATGTTCTTTTTATAAAAAATTATAAGTTCCTGAGATTTTTCTTGTTTTTTTGCCTTTGAATATTGTTTTTTTTCTTAACTTTGCACGCACAATTCATTATAGAAGCCATGACTATAGAAGAAGCTATCAAACAAAGACATAGTGTACGAAAGTACATACACAAACCTCTTTCAACTGAGGTAGTTAGAGCACTTGAAGAAAAAATCGGGGAGTGCAACAAAGAGGGTGGCCTTCACATACAACTGGTTACTCAAGAAACCAAGGCATTCTCCGGCATTATGTCATATGGAAAATTCCATGGCGTGGAGAACTATCTCGTAATGGCAGGGCAAAAAGCCGGTGATCTTGATGAGCGTATTGGCTATTATGGCGAACAGCTTGTGCTGCTTGCCCAAACACTGGGACTCAACACCTGCTGGGTAGGATTAAGCTATCGCAAGGTGAATGAAGCCTACAAGATTGAAGAAGGGGAGAAGTTGACATGCATGATTGCCTTGGGATACGGAGAGTCACAAGGGGTTAGTCACAAAATCAAGACCATGGAACAGGTGAGCAATGCAACCAGCAATTCTCCTTCATGGTTCCGAAAGGGCGTGGAAGCAGCTCTTCTTGCTCCCACTGCCATCAATCAGCAGAAGTTCTCATTCTTCCTGCAAGACCAGGAAGGTACAAAAGCAGATTGTAAACCCAAAGTTCTTACCAAGAGCGGCTTCTCAATGGTAGGATATACCAAGATGGACCTCGGCATTGCCAAACTTCACTTAGAAATAGGAGCAGGAAAGGAAAACTTTAAGTGGGTGGTAAAGAAAGGATGAGAGACTTCACGGAAATATGGCAACTTCAAGATACCATCATTACAGCAGTCAACGCATGCGGTTTTGGTGTCTGGGATTTGCATGCCACCAGTTGGGGATTTCATCTGGAGTTAACAGAGCATTTGGATGATGCAGAAATCTGCAATATCTGCAGTCAACTTCCGCTTTCAGGAGATTATGAAGGAGAAGGCATAAATGGTTCTGTTCTAAGTTTGTACAACTACTGATTATTGATGTTCAAAAAATAAAAGATAGATTATTATGCAGATATTATTGGCAAATGCCAAAATCATGTTTGATAAGGCAGACAGAAAGCCTGTCTCCGTGCCACTCTTTCAATCAGTTGCCAATGTCTTGGCCGAAGAAATGGCAAGGATGAATGTAGAGGAATTGGCTAGGCAACTGGATTGCAGCAGCAAGATTGCAACTGAAAACTGGAAACGCTATCATAATTTTATGGCAGCAGAAAAGATGCCAGCCATCCTGGCTTACAATGGTCAGGCCTATAAACATATGCGTGCCAGCTCTTTAAGTGACGACTCATTAGAGTATGCCCAGAAGCATCTCTGGATTACCTGTTTTCTCTATGGTTTACTTCGACCAATGGATGGTATCGTACCTTATCGTATGGAGCATTGCGTATCGCTTGAAGCCACAAATGACAAGCCTGTCAATCAGTTCTGGAAAGACAAACTGACGGATGTTCTCATCGATAGTGTGAAAGCTGATGATGGCATTCTCATCCATCTCTCAACAGAGGAATATGAATATCTGTTTGATTGGAAGAGAGTATGTAAGGAGATAAAGGTCATTCAGCCACTCTTTTATGTCCGCCAGAAAGACGGCAGATTGAAGATGCAGGCTGTATGGGCTAAATCTTGCCGTGGAGCCATGGTGAGATATATCCTGAATAATCAGCTTCTTACTCCAGAAGAATTGGCTGGCTTCAGTTACGAAGGTTTTGAATATGCGCCAGAATTAGGAGAAGCTGCTTTTCCTCATTTCATTCGTTGAAATGGAACAAAAGAGATTGAACATCTGGCACATTATCAGCCCCCTACTTTCATTTTCTAACGGACATTATGGTAAATATATTATTTGCAGTACCCCATATTGAGAGGAATCAATATATAACTTTAGCTATAGATTATTAAAGTATCTTATATATTGGTTATTTTATATTTTTATTAATTTATAGTTTAGTTATTTTAATAATAAAGCATTTAAATTGCATTGAAAGGATTATTATCTTAAATATCCGTAAAAAAATTACGGCGTATTGATGTTTTGTATATCTTTGCAACTGCTTAGCTGCACTTGACAATAAAAGATAGTTTGCATTGTTTAAGTGTGTATTAGCTTTACACCAACAAGATAGTTATCAATTAAAATAAAGTATATATAAGCATGTTAGTAAAATTTGCTGTAACGAACTATAGAGGATTTGCCAATCGCATAGAATGGGATTTGTCGAAACCAAGTAACTATTCGTTCAATACTTTTGCCATAAAAGATGGTATCATCAAGAATGGCATCGTATATGGACCTAATGGTTCTGGCAAGTCGAACTTTGCAATGGCCATCTTCGACATTACAAATCATCTTTCACAGAAGTGGAAGAAGGTGAACTATTACGATAACTTTACATATACGGGAAAGTTGAACTTCCCCGTAAAATTTGAATATGCATTCAAGTTTAGAGATGATACGTTACTATATACATATAGCAAATCACCTGATGGAAAGCTGGAGGATGAAGAACTTGTCGTGAATAACAAACTTATTTTCTGCAACAAAAATTCTGTCTTGACATTGGATGATGTTGAGTTTCCGATGGATTCTGCGGTGAAGGCAAACCTTGCCAATAACGCTAACAATGTATCCATCGTAAACTTTCTGCTTACTTCCTATCCTCTTGCCAAGGAGCATTATCTTCTGAAACTGCAGCAATTCGTAAACTCAATGTTATGGTTCAGAAGTGTTGAAAAAAATGAGTTTATGGGGTTGGCTACTGCTCCGGCTAATCTCGATGAGTATATCATCAAGAATCAGCTGACTCGGAACTTTGAGGAATTCATCCATCGGGTAAGCGGACAAAGTTTTGAGTTTCAGGAGCCAAAGGATGATGATAAAGAGTTGTATTGCGTATTTGGATTAGGTCGCATTCCATTCGATAAGATTGCATCAACGGGTACTCAATCTCTGATGCTGCTATATTACTGGCTGAAACAGATGACAAATGCATCGTTCGTTTTCATAGATGAATTTGATGCTTTCTATCATTTCAGACTCTCTTATGAGGTTTGCAAAGCCCTCTTTTCCCTTCCATGTCAGGCTTTTACGTCATCACACAACACCTATCTGATGACCAACGACTTGCTTCGCCCAGATTGCAATTTCATCTTGCAAGACAACAAAATCATGCCGTTGAGCGACTGCACCCAAAAAGAGTTGAGATTCGGGCATAATATAGAAAAAATGTTTAGAGGTAACGCATTCGAAGTATGATACTATTCGTTTTTGAAGGAGTAAAACGGGAGCCGGATTTGTTCCGCACCATCCAGCGATTATACTTTGCAAATAGAGATGAGCAGATAGTATGTTCCTATAACAACAACATCTATCAGCTATACAAAGATTTGCAGGAGTATGATGGCGATGGAGATATTGTGTCTTTGCTTATGGAGAAATTTGCTGGTCAAGCAGACAATCCGCTCAAGGATATTGATGCATCTGCTGACATTTCTGAAATCTATCTGTTCTTCGACTATGACTTTCATAACCGGAATTTATCTCTCGAAGAAATCAACAGGCAGGTAAAGGAAATGCTAGAAACATTCAACAACGAAACGGAGTTTGGTAGGCTATATATTGACTATCCGATGGTTGAGTCTATACGATATACTAAGCAGTTGACCGATGCAAACTATTGGACGTATTCTGTAACACGTTCTGAGTGTGGTAAGTTCAAAGGTGTATCTGCCGATTTTTCTGCGTATGACAGTTTCGATTACATCCTACTGAAAGATCATCGAGAGCCAACAGAAGTAGAGATGGAGGAAGTTAAGCAAAATTGGGAGTATTTAAAGGAAATGAATGTGGGAAAAGCGAACTATCTATGTAAGGGGAAGAATACGATGCCTGCATCTAAAGAAGACATACTTCAAGACAAAATATTCAACTCACAAGTAGAACAGTATGTGAATACCGAAGATTGCAAAGTAGCAGTACTCAATGCTTTCCCAATTTTTCTGTTTGACTATTTCAAATAATATTTTAAGAGAAGGATATCATACGAGGACATTCTATTAAGCAACAAATTTGGACTATCTAAAATTATAGCAGTCTTGCGAATTGACAAGATAGATATTTTTAACTAGAGGGTGCGTCATGGTAACTACTCAGCACCCCTATAGAAAACTTCTCGTTAATAAAGCATAAACTTGATTTTGCTGATTTTCTTCATCCTTACAAACTTTTTAATGATTGAGTCGATGAGGACGTAGGCTGTTTAAAACAGTTCATTTAACGAGTTCTTTTCCGATGATGCCTCCAACATGTCTCCTTTGTCTATTATCT
>NZ_JBQKHJ010000041.1:0-22257 GCF_052118345.1 Prevotella sp. LCP21S3_D2
TTTGCAACACTAAGATAAGTGAAAATTCTGACATGGCAAAATCCTGGGCAACTTTTTGTTGCTCAGGAACTTATAAATAAAGTTAAATTATAGTGTTGCGGAATTAAGGTATCTTAGACATATATCGCATAATAAATTAAATATGGGACCCAACAATCCCCAACACAAATCATTCCTCTGGCATCTAGATTTCGAACCATTCACTTGGAAGACTTGCTACGGAGAGCAATGCCCATCCTTTGTTACAGAAGAGAACAAGGAGGCATGGCGACGTTATCTGACAAAAGTAATCAAGAAGCATCTGAAGGTAGAGGTGATGAATACCTCTGAGTTCAGAGATATTGAACTCCAGATTAGGGAAGAAAAGCTGTTGCGCATCAAATGGGACGAGCAGAGAAAACGGTCCATGGAGAAGCAACGGTATCGCGCCAAGATGGAGCGACCGAGGATCAACTATATTCCCAAAGGGCTGAGTGTGGATTATGAGGAGGAATACTCCAAATATCTCCTGCAGGAAGTGAGCTTTGAGCCGAGGGACAATGATGACTTCATGGCTTTGCTACGGCTTCTGGAGCGTTGGCACAAGAAGTCCATTCCACAGATACTGGCCAAGAACAGGCCTGATGCTGCTTATGGCATCGCCATGGCGCTGTGCAAGCATATACCATTGCTCATCAACCGAGACGATATACAGGATTTGGTTGGTGAATACAAAAGGCGTATTGGTAAGCTGTTATTTGACAGTTATCAGGCTTTGGTAGTAGCTGTCAAGGCTTGGAACCATGAGGAGAAGAGGCAGGAGGTATGTCGTTTCATTGCAGAGACGGCTTTACAATACCCAAATCATCGGGGCATGAAGAAGAAACTGATGGATTTGATGCCGGTGGAGCCTTTTCATGGGGAGCCTTTGGCTATCGTTCGTGAGCCGAATGAATTGGAGAGCTCTCTGATGTAGATATTTTTTTTTCTGATTATTTTTGACTTTACATACTGACATTTATATAGGACATGATGAGAAATGCACCTGTAATTTTACCTGTGTTTACAACGAGTGTGCCTTTGGATTTTCCGTCTGAAGGCACGTTTGCGTTCAATAAAAAGACCAACAAGCAGTTGGAAGTGACGGTGAGAATCAACGAGCACCAGTACTTCAACATGAACTTCCTGAACCATGACGGTTACATCATGGCATGTTGCCGATGGGCGCATGTTCTTGATTTTGCTGAGAATGGTTATGACCGTTTTGAGCGCATCATCAAGAAACATTTCCGGAAGAAATATCCAGTTATCAGCAGTTTGTATGGACAGCATACTGATACGGCTGAGGACATTCACATATCTACCATTGGTTTTGAGGGGAATCCCAAGGAATGGTACATCTCCATGCGCATCTATGGAGAAAAGTTTGATGATCTGCTGCATGGTAATCTGTTGATGAACGTGCCCTTTGCCTCTGCCGTAGGTAATCTGTGCATGGCAAGCGTGGATGTGTTCCGGGAGATTATGAAGAGCGATGCCAAGCAGCCGAAGATATTGCTGAAGGAGTTGACGGGTATGGACTCAATTGACAAGGGGTTTGACTTTGGCAATTATCTCGATGCCCGAAATCCTGAGACTGGCGAGATTATATCGACAGCAAGAGAGGATGGTAAGGCTTCGGGTGTGGAGTTGCCGAAGGAAATGGAGATGCCTCAGAGTATGGAGGTTTATCCTGTCATCTGCTATCTTCCTATCTTCATGAAGTCGCTGAAAGACATGGATTTTGTCACATTTTGCAATGCCTTGTATTTTGAGATTCATGGCATGATGAGCAAGTTGGAGCAATTTGGGTTCTTTTCTTCCGATGAGTTGGGGGAATTGGAGAAGAATATTGCTTGCTTGGGTGAGAAGGTAATTGCTGGAGAAGATGCTGCTGCTGAGCGGGAGTTGATTTCTTCAACAGTTTATCAGTTGTTATCGAAGATGCGCGACTTATTATTGGATGAGAAATTTCAGGTAAAGGAGACTTTGGAAGGTAAGTTGGCCTTGGAACTGGATGGTTATATCAGAAAGCTCATCTGGAGGAAATGGGACACGACCTATCTGGAAGAACAGATTAAGCAGGAGAATGAGATTGCTGCGAAGGTGGAGGCAGATCAGGTTCTTGTCAAGAAAAAGAGTGCTGAATTGAAAGCCGTCATGGAGGGCATGTCATTCAATGCCTTTTTGGTATTCCACAGCAAGATAAACGAATTGATGAAGGGTAGGAAGGCTACTTTGATAAAGTATGTTTTTCTTACTTCAGAGATTCTGAATGATCATCAGCGTAATTGGGCGGGTGCCTACTACTGGCACAACAAGGAGTATGATGAAAGGCAATATAGGAGATTCAGGTGTCAGGCTGAAAGCCTTGTCATCCTATTTTATGAAAGTATCCTGAGTGGTACGCTCTATGACAATCATCCTAGAACAAAATATGCCTTGAAGATTCATAGCATCATCGAGGATTTGATGAATAAAGACTGGAGTAAAGTCAATGAGACCCTTAAATCATGAAGGAAATAAAGTTATTTGATTATCAAGAGGATATGAAGGAACGGATTGAGAAGGCGTTGCGTCTTCATCGATCCGTGATGGCACAAATGCCAACGGGAACAGGTAAGACATACCTGTTAACAGCAGTTATAGACTCTTTTGTGAGCAACAATCCAATGGAGAAAGTATGGATTGTAGCCCATAGAAGAGAGCTGGTGTCGCAGATAGACGAAACCGTAAGAAAGTTCCATTCTTATTCCGCATCAAACACCTCTTCCCTATTGTCATCCGTCAAGGCAATGTCCATTCAGTGGCTGATGAGACACTACGACGAGATAGAGGAAGAACCGGGAATGATAGTGATTGACGAGGCGCACCATGCCCTTGCCAAGACCTATAAGGAGATGTGGGAGAGATTCCCGAATGCTAAGTTCCTGGGACTAACGGCTACACCTTGCCGATTGAACGGTAAGGGTTTTACTGATCTGTTTGACGTATTGGTGCAGTCGTGGAGTGTTCCTGAGTTTATCAGCAAGGGAAGATTGGCGACATACGATTTTGTGAGCATCAAATCGGATGGTGTGACGCAACGGCTTATCGACTCCTTGCAGAAGCGAGGGGCTGATGGTGACTACCAGAACAAGGAAATGGATATGTTGCTGAATAAGAAACCAAGTATCGAAAGGCTCTATCAGAGTTTGGAAGAATTTGGTAAAGACAGAAAGGGCATCGTGTATGCTATCAATATTTCTCATGCTCAGAAAATCACAAGACTGTATCAGGAACATGGCGTGAAAGCCATAGCCATAGACTCGAAGACACCTGCCACTGAAAGACAACAAGACATTGAAGCCTTCAAGAAAGGTGACATCCAAGTGCTGGTGAATGTGGACATCTTCTCGGAAGGATTTGACTGTCCGGATGTGGAGTTTGTACAGTTGGCTCGACCTACATTGTCGCTTGCCAAGTATCTACAGATGGTGGGACGTGGATTGCGAGTGGCTAAGGGAAAGAAGAACTGCGTAATTATAGATAATGTAGGACTATATCGGGTGTTCGGGTTGCCTTCGCAAGTATGGAACTGGAATGCGATGTTCGAGGGAAAGCTGAAAGTTGGCAAGAGAAAGGAGACTCCGAAGGATAGAGAGTTTTTCCTGATGAACGAGAAGCAAGACGATATTCAGATTCATCCAGACTCAGAAATGATGATGGTGATGAGCCATGAAGAATTGCTCCAAACGATACAGTATCGTGAGTTTGTAGATAGCAAAGGGGAGTTTGCCATCATCAAGCTGCCTGATGGAAAGATGACGGTAGTGAACCGACAAGGCGAACAGGTGATAGAACCAGGCAACTATTATGACATGAAGCTGTTGGATGGCAACATCCTGTTCTACCGACCTCGCAGAAAGACTGTATGTTACTACGACCTCTTGGCGAGAGTTGTCATAGACGAGGACATTCATGCGAAAGATGCTCCCGAGGTGATCACCATCAATAAATGGGAGTTCGTCGAATATAATGGTCTCTTCAGGTCTCGTACCTACGAGCACTTTGCTTTACCTTTTCGCCCTTCCCAATATGACCTTTGGAATTATGGATATTATATGATTTACAACTTTCAATGCTCTACAGACAGTGGTTGTCAGGAATGGATATATAAAGAGGAGGATGGCGGCTCTATGCGCATGTATAAAGAAAACAGTGAAAAGGTTTGTTTTTTACGTGGCGACCATACTCATGTATATTGGCTGTGCGCCGACCTGTACGACAGTGGCATAGTGGTCATGGACAGTCATGAGGATTACTACTTCGTTGACTCCAGCTTGAAAAAGACCTATATAGGTTGCAATCAACCCAAAACAGAAAGCGAGAATTTGATGGTTGCGATGCCACGGCTTGGCAAACTGGTCTATGAGCGAGAAATGAAGCGCAGGAAAAAGCAAGAGGAACAGGAGTTATTGCTGATGCAAGAGAAGTCGGAGGCAGGGCATGTAGAATTATATCAGGCAGGAAAGAAATGGGGTGTGAAGGTTGATGGTAAAGTTATCGTGCCACCTCTCTACCATAGTATAGCGCAACCAGTCGGTGCTTATTGCGCCTTTGAACAGATTCCCAGACATTGGGGTGTTATGACAGTAAAAGGCAAGGTGATAGTTGATGCCAAATATGAGAAGGTGGAGATTCGTGATGGGGGGATCGCTGTGGTAACTGATATTACGGGGAAAACACAGACCATCCATCTGAAATGATCTACTATATGAGAATGGAATGCTAGTAAGGAGGAAATCAAGTTCATTGCCTTCCTGGTCTTCTAGTTGTCCTCTGCATAACAATCAAGCAAGCTTGTTGTTCTAAGTGCTTACGTATCGTTTGCGTTTAAATAATGCAAGAAGTTTGGCGATGTGAGGGGGATAATGTATCTTTGTATATTCAAAAAGACTTTAAACGTTTAAAAGGAGAAGATGATGGAACAAATATTAGTTACTAATAAGTTAGAAGGCTCTTAGTAAGAATCTTCTTGCCAAAAGGTAACTATTCCAAAATAATAATATAATGGACTTAAAGAAAAGCTTTGCAGAAAGATTGCATAACGCTCGATTAATGCGAGGATTGTCTATGCAGCAGCTAAGTGATATGATGGGCAACATTATCACCAAGCAAACTCTATTCAAGTATGAAAAAGGAGTGATGCTGCCTAAAAGTGGCATAGTGATAGCCCTGTGCGATGCCCTGGAGATAAACCCGGATTATCTTTTCAACTACAAAAGCTCTTCTCCTAAAAACATACGCTATGGTAAGCTGCAGGGATTGAGCAAGAGGGAAGAAATGACTATCATCAGTATCATTGAAAATACAATAGAACGAACTGGTGAGATAGAAAATATCTGTGGGAGAGAACATTCGTTCAATTCTATTCCTGCAGAACAGCCGGTAAAGACACTTTCTGATATCTACCAGGCTGCATCCATACTTCGTGAGGCATGGAAAATTGGTAATGCAGCTATCACCAATGTGATAAATCTCTTGGAATCAAATGGCGTAATCATAGCAGAAATTGATGCTCTTGATCCATTCATAAGCCAACATGCTATTCTGGATGACACCATTCCGGTGATAGCCATCAACAGCAACATGGATACAGAAAACTTTCGTTTTGCTGCCCTTAAGGAATTGGCGCATGCCATTCTTGACTTTGATGAGAGTATCGATAACAAAAAGAAAGAGCGTTTTTGCAGCGTCTTCGCCAACGAAATGCTTCTTCCACATGATGTTTTCCTCTCTGTAATAGGTGAAAAACGTCATGAGATAGCCTTGATGGAGCTGAAATATCTACAGAGTGAGTATGGCATTTCAGTGGATGCTCTGATGTCTAAGGCAAGATATCTCGGTGTTGTTTCTTCAAATCACTATTCCGATTATTGCAAGAACCTTGGCAGTGCTGATTCCACGAAGAAATCAGAACCAGGCTCCATTACCAAGGAGAAGGTCACAAAGTTAGAGAGTAGGGTTTACAGAGCATTGGCAAGCGGTATCATCACTCAATCCAAGGCTGCTGCTCTGCTGAATATGAACACGGTAGATGTTGTACGTAATTTTGTGACTGTTTGATATCAATAGAATGAATAACTAACACATCTTAAATATGAAGAAGATAATTCTATTTCTTCTTGCTATCCTGTATGTGGGGATATGCAAGGCGCAGCTCTCGGCAGCAGACTGCAAGTATGTATTGGAAATATTCTGCAGGAACTACTATGGTTCCTGCTTCGATGGGAAGACGTATGTGCCCAACACCATCATCATTACAAGTGTGGGCATTGACCAGAATAGCGGTGGAACCTTTGTGTCCGGGCTTCATTCCTACCAAGGACAGTATATTCCGTTCCGGGGAGAAAGACCCATACCAATGTACAGTTCAACGCTGTGATAGTCCGTCAGCCAAAGCGTGACTATGTGATTCTCAACAAATGGTATGAACCGGACCTGCTCAACCGTAAAGGTGGATGGGAGACCGGACAGAGACTCATTACCTACAAATAGAATTATTATAAAAGATTATGAAAATTGATGTTTTTTAGCGTCAATAGTAGCTGTATTTCTGTTCTTTGCATTATCCATCAAGGAATTTGGTAATGCAATGCAACATTTTAACGGCAACAGACATCTGTCTTAGCAGCCTTTCATTGCTCAATAATTCAGGTATTCCAATTTACCTGTTGTTCAGATCTGGTTGCTTTTAAGTTTCAGGTTAACAAGAAGGCTCAAAACCACATTTCTGTTTACCTTCAGGAATGTGGTTTTGAGCCTTCTTGACTAATAACAACATAAGATTTATGGGGGATGCATTCTGTTCCTGCATCCCCCATATGATTAAAATTTTATGGAAAGTTCTGTGTTAATCAAGCTGTAGTTATGCTTGCTAAGTGTACGGTTATTGACTAAGGCATACTCTGCAGAGAATTTCAGATTTTTGGTGAAATAGTAATCGGCGCCTGCTTCGTAGAAGGTTTGGGCTGAATTCCATTCACCATTATTTCTGTAGAGGTCATATCGAGCCTTTAGACTCACTTTGTTCTTTAGCACAGGCACAATACCTAAGGCATAGAAACCGTCTGCTTTGTTGCCATTGTCTGACAAATTGCAGTCCGAAGCACTGTCATCGTTCGTGTTGGTCATTGTTTTTGCAAAGGCTTTTCCTGTAGAGTGGATGTATTCTGAGCGGAATGTCCATCCATTAGAATCATATTCTCCACTGATGGCATATCTGTACTGAGGGAGACTTCTCACTCCCTTTTTCTGCTCGCCTGAAGTTTCGTCCGTCCAGATGCCTTTTCGGGCGTAGCTACCTTCCCAGCCGGAAACACCAATACGCATACCCTCAATTGGCATCACCCAGAAACTGGCTACCACATTCTTTCTCTGATCTACGTCTTTGAGATTGATGCCCTGGCCGTTTACGACACTTACACCATAATGAAGAAGGTTTCTGCCGTTTTCATTCTCCAGAAAGTCTCCTTCTGCCATGATACCGATATCTCTACCGTTGCTTGAATGCATGCCTGAACGATCACTGTAGCCTGTGAATTTCAGAACTGCCTGCCCATTATCCATGAAGCCTACATCTACAGGGTGGATTGGACTCTCAAATGTAAAGGGTACCTGGAATTCACCTACTCTTACATTGAAAGCCTTGTATTTTTGCCATTCAATGAACAAATCTACCACGCGTGGTGAACTGGCGAGGGTAGAAGTGTTGCCTGTTATCTGGAGTTGTGTTTTCCAGTAAAAATCTCCTGCGACCTTGCCATCCAATGCCAGTCTTGCCATTCTGAGATTGAAGGTATTAGCTTCATTATCTTTGGGGTTTGTCCATTGGTATTGAGCAATGGCAAAGCCTGATATCCTTATGTTGTCTGCCCAGGTTGACTTTTGGGCGAACAATGAGAGTGAAGACATGGCCAGTAGGGCACTTATATATAGCTTTCTCATGTTTCCTGCCTGCTTGAATTTACTTATACTCTTTTTCTACTTCATCCAAGGAAATACATTTGATGCCCATATTTTTCATGTCAAATACGTTGGCTGCAGCAACTTCTGGAGTCTTTGCCGAACAGGCATCTGTACAAACGACAGTTTCATAGTCATAGCTCATGGCGTCATTGGCTGTACCTCTGACACAGTTTGGATACTGTGTACCGGCCAAGACAACTGTCCTGACACCCATGCGTCTTAACATGAGATCAAGATTTGTGTTGAAGAAGGCTGAGTTTCTGAACTTGGGTGACATGATGTCTTCTTTCTCCGGCTTGAGACCATCTACGAGTGCTCCACCCCAGGTTCCTGGTACGCAATAACCCGTTTTTCCTTCAACAAAGAGGGGGATACGTGGTGCATCGACATCAACACCAGATGATCTGTGGTCGCGGGTTACCCAGACTACTTTCCAGTTCTTGCTTCTGCCATATGCGATGAGCTTATTGATTGCCGGTATCGTAGCCTTTGCGCCAGCTACACACAACTTTCCCTTAGGATCGACGAAGTCATTCTGCATGTCGATAACCAGGATAGCTACATCGTGCTTCTCTACTTTGGCTGTTGGGTACTCGTTCTGTGCGTTGGTTGAAAGAACTGCCATTGCCATCATTACCATAAAAACAATCTTCTTCATAATCTTACCTTTTTAATTAATACTCTTTGTTAACTTTTCGAGTGCAAAGGTACGCAGAATGTTTGGAAGAAGAAAATAATACCAGCAAAATGTTACTGATAACCTGCATACGCTTTCTGTATGTTTTAATAAAGTTGGATATGTGTAACAATGTGTAAGTGTAATGATTGTTTTCCTTACGATTTGAATAAATGTATAGAGAGGTGCTATATATGAGTACTATTTGACTCTATATAGTACCTCTTATTTAATAGGAACATCCAGAATAATGAATGATTACTTCTTGTAGACTACTTTCAATTCTTCAATTTTCTTTTGGGCATCCTGAAAATTGGTTGTTAATGACTCTGCATTCTTGACAAAGACGGTACTGCTAGAGTATCTTTCTAGTTTCATATACCAGTTGGCCTTGCCGTTGGATACATAGTAGCCGATTTCATTACCTCTTGTTTGGTCGATTTACAGATGTACACGATATAGAAATGGATATTCTCTCATATATTTCCATTGGAATAGAAATAATAAGCGATGATTAATCATTTTTCTGCAGTTTCTTTTGTTGGTTTGAAATTTAATGTGTACTTTTGCCATGGCGTATATTCATACGGCAAAATGAAATGAATTAATAAAAAGTATAAGCTATGCAGTATCCAGCAATATCAGAATATGTAAAGGCAAATCAAGATGCTAGTGATAATCTTGATACGTCCACCGGAGCAACGAAAGCAGAGTTAAATGAGGCCATTACAGATGAATTTGGCGTAAAATACAGCAAAGATGGAAGAAAATTATTGAAAGCTCCTTACAAACTTAATGGTACTTATTCTATTAAAGAGGGTGTAAGGATAATATGTAATTGGGCATTTTTTAATTGCCGTTCATTGAGTAGCCTTGTTATTCCTGATAGTGTGACCAGTATAGGTGATAAGGCATTTAGCGTGTGCACTTCTTTGACTAGCCTTGTTATTCCCGATGGTGTAGTATGCATTAATGGCAATCCGTTTGGTAAATGGAATAGTAAGCTTGAATGCTTATCACCGAACTTTATTTATGAGGATGAAGTCTTGTTCAATAAGGACAAAAGCAAAATTATTTCTTGCAGAGTTCAAGGTATAAGTTCATATATCATCCCTGACAGTGTTACTAGTATAGGGGATTGGGCATTTAGTGGTTGTGAATCTTTGCGTAGCGTTGTTATTCCAGATAGTGTTACTAGCATAGGGCGTGGTGCATTTCGTGATAGCAATCTTCCTGTTAATCTTCAACTGAATTTAATCTCCCGATTCGGAAAAAATATTTGTGTAACTTTTTATCCTTATCCTTGATTATTACGACGAAGAAGAGATACCATCAAAAATCAATTCCATCATAAATAGGAAGTCCTTCCATACCCATCCAAGCCTTCCTCCTTTGCCTTCTCCTTTTTCAATATATAAAATAAGAGGTGGAGAACATTCTCTACCTCTATCCTCAAAGTTTGGCGATTTACATATGTAAACAGGGTATAGAATAAGTTCTGTGAACGCCTGCGTTTACTTATCTGCAAAGATACTTCCTTTCTTTGAAACAAGCAAACTATTCATCATATTTTTTAAGAGCCTCGCTCATGCGCTGTTCCAGGTCACGCAAGACATGAGCCAACACCATCACAAACAAAACTACATGTGGCTCAACGTGTGCAATCTGCCCGAAAAAAAATCCTAGCTAAAAAAAATCAAAAAAAGTGGATTTCTAAGAATTTATTTATACCTTTGCAAGCACAAATAAGCCCTCGACAGCACGGTTAAGTCAAAAACAAATGAGAATATTCAATTTTATTGGTGACACCACCTATACAACAAGAGAAGGAATATCATATAGGATAGACAACAAGGAACATAATATTCAGCGAGTCGGCAAATCCTGGGTAGTGGATGGAAAGGCGAGTTCTCTTGAAGAAATGGTGAAGATGGGCATCGCTAAAAAAATATAGCACGAGTTTACAACAGTACCGCTATTGGTAAAGTTGTGTGGCATACCCCGGCTACTTTTTTCTAAAAAGGTGAATAATAATTACCTCATCGTAAGAAAAAAGACAAGGATTATGATATTATAAGAGGTGGAAAACATTCTCCACCTCTTTATTATTGTTTCACACAAATGTTTGAGTGTAACCGCATGAATACCAATCACCCTATTGTTCAGTATGCCAATATACCAACTTGCATCTTAGTCAGATTGTATTTATCCTCGATAACAGACCAGGAGCATTTGTCTGAACCAAACATCTTCTGAGCTTGAATCAGTTGATACAGTTCTTTTTGTATGTCTCGCTTACCGTAAGGAATACGAAGCACCATGTTGATGGTGCTGGCCAGTCTAGCTGAAGGATTTAGTAATGCATGCATAAAGAACACATTCAGATCACTATCACAATCATTTATAGAGAACCTATAGTTTCCTGTTTCCAGAATTTTGCTGATGTTCGTATATCCTTGTGCCCCAGCTATGATTATATCACCATCAAAGAAGAAATCCAATATGTCTTTTTTCTCTTCACTCATATAGTAATATTTTAAATCATTATGGCTTAAAAAGGAATCACTATACCTGGATTGTATGATAGTAATGTTTTCTCCTGAAAGTACGAAGGATTGTATGAAATGATCGTTTTGCCTTCATAATGCGTAGAGGAGAACAGAGACTTGTATCTATCTTCCCAGTTTTTGAAAGCCTTTTCCGAATATACTTTCTGTGGGTACAGTTCGTCGAGTTCTTTTTCCCGGCCTACTTTTTCATTGAGAAATGATTTTCGTGAATTGCCTAGCTCATCATATTTGCTTTTGGAGCACAATACGTATGAAGAGAATGGCATTTCCCTGGCTCTTTTCTCCATCCAATCAATACCGTTAATCAGGCTTTCCATATGAGCTTCCCTTATCCTAATCCATGCTCGCCTTGTTGGTTTTGCTGTTTCTTGCATGAAGTCAGAATACGCCCCTATAGGTATACGGCTTATCTTGCATACCAACACCGAATCTCCCTTTGCGACAGTAGTCATTCGGGAGAGCATCTCTTTAGCTGTCATGTTCTTCGATAGGTTCCATAACGCTGTACGCTCGGTAAATTCATTTTCATGTGCCTGTCTGATCTGATACAGATATTCGTTGAATGTACTACAGGCAATGATTCCGGCTATACCTATTAATAGGACACCGACTGCCATAAAGACTTTTTTCTTGTCAATCATCATTTTTCTCTTCATCTTCTTTCTTTATTATTTAGTTTTACAAATGTCAGGAGTATTGCATATAGTAAAGCGGCTCCACCAATTGCCCAAAGCAGCATTGAATAAATCTCGTAGCGATTACAGGACTGATGCAGCATATACCTGATATAGTCAGCGAAGCTCATATCTGATGGTGATGGATGGCTTACCATGCCAAGTTTCATGTAGTGTATGGACAAGGCGATAGAAATCACCCCGACAATAGCTGCTACAGTTGCTACACCTATTCTAAGCATCATTCTTCTTGGTGATGCTTCTTTCTTTTTAAATTGTCTCATATTCTTCTTTATATTTATTTTCTATATAACTTTTCGAAACGACCATGATAATCACAAACCTGTTCAATCGTGATTGTAGAGGTTGTTGTATCCAGTCGCATGATGCACCTGAAAGGATGTTTCAGCGTCACAGCATAGACATTGTCTATTGGAAGATGCCGTAATCTATGAAAGTTCCCTGGCAGTTCAAACAGCTGTCTGACATCTACTATTTTCCTGAGTTGATTCATTAGCTTGAAAAGCGAATCTGCTATTTCCTTGCCCAGCTTCTTTCTGCAGGTTGCCTCGTTTACGAGACAACCTGCTAGTTTCTTACTATTTGCTATTTTCATGTGTTATCACATTAACAACTTATTTATATCCATAGATGTATATATTAGCCTATGAAGCAGTTCCTTAAAAAGAGATTGGTCATTCAATTTCCATCCACGATAAGAAAAATGATATATATCAATAATTACAAGCTTTTTAATCTTATCAATATAGATCCATTTATCTCTTCCATTACCATAGTTCTTGTCTATACATTTTAAGTCTTTATATATTTTTTTGAAGAAATTCATACCAGGCTTCCCAGCAGAGTTTATGATGACTGTCGGATTTATTAATTCTATCTGTTTCTGTAAAATTTCTCCATATAACGAAATATAGCTTGACAGAAGTGAATCATTAATAGAGCCATTTCCAGGTTGTTTCTTCAGATTAATACGAGCTATAGGGGCATTATCCCAAATGCTCCAACATTTATCTATATCAGCAAGAACTTCTAAAATTTCGTTTTCACTATGAGATCGATACAACATAAATATGCAGATTATACTGATATAATTCTTTGCGAAAGAATTATTTATACAAATTTCTTCGCTCTTATTACTTCTTAAAGTTTCTGTTTTTATATCCCACTCTACACCACGATTTGTTGTATCTTCGTTTTCTTCAACATCTTCGTTGCTGTCTTTTGTTACAACTAAGACTCTGAAAAGCGAGTTTAAATAATCCACGATTTCGTGACCATTGGAATTTCGTGTCCAATGATCTCCTTTGTATTCACATTTTCCACGAAGAAGAATGCTATCTTTACAAATAGGCTTTTTGATACCATTCTTCTTAACCAAAGAGATTTCAGATCTTTTGCGGTAATTTACCTTATCTATTAACTCCGGATGAGAAAGAATATACTTTGTTCTCTCATCATGCTGCTTGAAAATATCATCCAATTTAATTTTGAGCTCTAAAGCTCTTTTTTCATTTTCTTTCATATCTAATCTGTTTTATTGTTATAAACTATACATTTATTAGCACTAGCTTCCGTATCGGCAGCCTTGTTGGCAATTATGAGTATTTCCGGAGAATGAAGAGAAGTATCTTCGTATACTCCCCATGATACCCGTTTCTCAGAGTCCATGCACCACCTATTTATATAGGTTTCTAATTCATTGATTGCATCCTCTGCTAGCTTCTGCCATTTTGGACTAATGTAGATTATACATTGCCATGTAGATTGAGCGACATGTTCTATACTCAGAGCATCTTTGAATGCTCTTCTCATAAACTCTTCTACAGCTTCGTCTGGTTCAGTTGTCAAACGCAGGGTAGAATGTGAGTCACCCAAAAGAGCTTTAAGCTCATCCGTTGATACAGGATAGATAGCCTTTCCTGTAATCAAATCATTTACTCTTTTCATTTTTCTTTTTCATTAAATTTTGTTCGCAATAGCTTTACTATCGTCATATTTCGGGTGCAAAAATAGAGAAAATAAACGATAACTCAAAATTTAACAACATCATTTAACCATGTAATCGACTGAGTAACAGCTTGTTGTATAGAAGACCTTGGTTATGAAGAACAGGGCTGCGGATTTCCGCAGCCCTGTTCTTCATAACCAAGGTCAACAAGTCTCTGGGAACGTCTCAATGTCTTTGTCTTTAACGTATGATTAAAGTTCTATATATCTTTTAACAGCGGTTAGTTGCGGATTTTGAAAGTGATGAGGAATTATTATCAAATTCTTAGTTTTAAGGATAGGACATTAAATCCTGTTTTACGGTTACATGAATTCAACCATATTAGTAGCTGATAAGGCCGAATATGGTTGGCTTTACTCTTGATATTTATGAGCCTCCAGCAGACACCATTATTATAGGTGAAGGCGGTATCATGGACTGTGTATTAAATATAAATAGATTAGAACTTTTGCAAAAGATAAAGGGTGAACATTTGGCTCACCCTTTATCTTATTATTCTCTAAATACTTAATGTATCAAATAGCCACCTTCAGTAGTTCCTACTATATAGAACTTATTTGGAGTGCCAATCTTAAAGCGCTTGAATTTGTCAGAGGTCTTCATGCCATAACACTCACTCTTTTCCTTCACGTCTTCTGTAGCAGACTTTTCTGAATAGTTGGTGATGGCTTTTACCCAAAACACATTATCTATGTGCTTTTCTGCAATATCATTTTTGGCGAATCCGTAGGCTATACGGTTATTGAAGGTATAAGGAGTATTATCCTTCGAATATGAGCCTAGAAGATACGTTTTAGAAGGGAAATCCTTTTCTTTATCGCAAGTACGTTGCCAAGATGGAGATACTGAATATGTTCCAAACACTTTGAAACTCTTGGCAGGAATACACTCGATTTCCTTCTCCTTTACGGTAACACTTGGCGTTGTTGACTTGATGAATTTAGTCAGGCTTGATGTTGATTTAGCGTTACCATTCCAGGAATAGGTGTCATTTCCCCAAAATCCGCTACCTGAAAGATAGGCATTTGCTGAACCATAGCCTACGCCTTTGGCTATACTGTTTACGGAAGCCGATGTTGTGGTAACCTGATTGTAGGTTGCAGTAGAATAGGTTCGTCCCTGATAATACTCATTGGCCAAGCCATTCAAGGTGAAGAACGTCTGCGTTAAGTTAACGAAGATGTCCTTGTCAGTCTTGTTTATAATGGAGAATTTCACAAAGCCGCCTTCCGACCATAAGTTATACAACACCTTGCAATCCTCATTCTCATACACTAAAGAGTTGTCCTGCATTTTCATGTTGCTATCATAATCAACATCGTAAACCTGATAGAACGTACTCTTGCATGATACCATGCTCAAACCAAGAACAGCTACCAAGGCTGTATTCATAATAAACTTTTTCATGTGCGTAATGTTTTAAGATAGTGATATGATGCGAAAACATGAAGGTTTATGGATATGAGTCTGCAAAATGCGGGCTCATATCCATAGTTATTTGGGCGCAGGAGCTTCCATTTTTCCTGACTTGCCGAATTCAGTTTGTATCTTCTTGATCATGTCCTTTACCTCCTGGTCGATGCGATTAAAGTTATTGTAGAGAATTCGTTCCTTGGCATCCGTGGACTTGAAGTTGTAATATATAGGAAGAGGGTAGTTCTTATAATCCTCTTCTTCTGCCTTGATTTCGTCCATGTTGAAGTTCGTTTTGCAGAAGAACTTTGAGGTTTTGAACTCCTCGGCCTCCTGGATATTCATAGAGCCGTTCTTTCCAGTCTTGGTTACGGTGAAATCTCTAGCTGTCTGTCCGCAGATCCAACCGGATGCCATATCACTGATTTTTGAGGCAGGTACCAAACTGTCCATGTTCTCATTGAGATTGATGGAAGTACGGTCTCTATCAATCGTAATACCTTTCTTGAGTTGGACAACCTTTCCGAAGATGTCTCCAGATAGCCAGTCCAAGGTATCCTTGCTTCTGGCGGAACCACTGATGACATTGCCCACGGTAGTGATAATCTTGTCTTTACCCACCTTGCCATAGTCAGCTTCAAGCTGAGGTAGCTCCTGAAAACCGAGAGTAACGGCTACTTTATTACTTCGAGCTGTACCGATAAGTCTATCAATCTTATGAAAGTAGAGCGTCGGAAGCTCATCCACGATGATACTCACAGGGACGTTTTTGCCTTGACCACTATTCACTCGGGTTACCAGACGATTGAGAATCAAAGCATTCAGTGCACCGATGATACTCTCCATTTCTGGGTCGTTGGCGATAAGCAGATAGCTTGGATTTTTCGGGTCAGAGACCTTCAAGTCGAAGTCATCTCCGCTGAACACCCAATAGGCTTCCTTGGTGGCAAGGCGTGATGTCTGAACTCGGAGCGTACCTATCATACCTTCCAGCTGTTCCATAGCTTTGTTGTCAAAGGCCGTTTTGAATGGTCCCAAGAGAGGATATACTTCGGGGTCGGTGACCAGAACCTCGAAAATCTCCTCATAAGAGTGGTTCAAGAAGGAGAGAACATGAGGCATGTCGGAGTATTGGCCTTTCCAATAAGCTGGCTCCACCAGTTTATCCATCTGTCCCAGGCAGCCTTTGGCATACACTCGTCCTGTGAGTCGTTTATGATGAGTCTCTGGGTCTTCGCTATACTCAGCATCCAGTTCATGACCGTATTCATCGTATGGTTTCTTTCCGTAGTTGACAAAGAAATAGATACATGCGGCCAGGAAATTGGTGGCTGATGTCTGGAAGAACTGGTCGCTACCACCACCTGAGCCCTTTTGACCTTTCTGGAGGGATTCTATGAGTGTTTCTGCCGTTTCCTGAGCTGCTGCCAGATTGCCTATATACTTTTGCTGGATAGGATTTACTCTACAGCTGTATTCTACGTTTACGAAGTTAATGATACGGAATTTACACCCTTCCGGGATTTTCTTCTGTTCCTTATTCTTTCTATAATGATAATATAGCTTGGTGGCCAGGGTCGGAAATTTATAATCGTACACCACCATCGAGAACCCTTTACTGGAATGCTGCCTAATATAAGGTTCTATAACAGAGAATGTTTTACCTGAGCCAGGGGTTCCCACTACCCAGGTTCCTCTGAAAGGATTGATGATGTTGATCCAGCCATGACGGAATTTCCCCTGATAGTAGAAGCGCATCGGTATGTTCACGGAATAAGGATTACTGACACACTCTGTGGATTGCTCGAAACTCTCGTTCTCCAAGTTGAATCGGTCTTTGAGCATGCCGCTTCTGAAGTACTTGGATATATTGTCAAGTGCTACCTGTGTCAAAACCGTTCCGGCAATTGACAATAGCATATATACCCAAATGTTACCACTAAGTATGCCTATTTTGAAGTGCCAATCCCAATAGTAGATACCAACAGACAGCAAAACCATCAGAAGGCCTGAGGATATAGGCCAGATAACCATTTTCTTGGCATCATACTCAATCTGCTTCTTATTTTTTGTACCAATGCAGGTAATAATGACCATGATGAGGGTCACCAGTTTACTATAGGGCAGGAACTGATATACAGACAGGTGCTGAAGTTGGCGATGTAATCCTGTTATGATGCCTCCCAAGAAATCCAAATCTTCGGGATTGAAGGCATACATGAAGAACTCCAGGAGCAAAGTCACATAGATGACAGCCCTAAACAGGGTATAGGTTCCTTGTAACTCTTTTGATTCTTCCATTGTTGTATTTACTTGTTACATTTTACACTATTGGCTTTTTGTTTCCAACGTTCCTGGCATGCCGTGACAATTTCTGTCATGCTTCTGGTTTTCCTAGGATTGCCCCTGAGTTCATACCAGGAATCCATGAGCGTGGTGAAGGAAATGAGTCTGTTCATCTTTCTCATCTTATAGTTCAGAGCACGGAGACTTCTTCTGACATTACTCATGCACTCGATTCTTTCCTTGACAGTCATCTTCGCATTCTTATCCTTGTCTTTATTCAATGGAACAAGAAGTTTGATGTCTGCTGCCACTTGCATGCCTGTCTCGACCACCTCCGTATAAATGTTGTTCTTCCTTTCTGATACTGCTACAGCTATGAGATTAGCAGGACATTCGGATGATGTGGCTTTCAGCTGCTTGATGTTCTTGAACGCCTGATCCACCTCATAATAGATGCCATAAGTCTCGGCTGCAATACTTAGAATGTCACCAAAGCTATCCAGATAAGAATTGAACTGCTTTTGAAAATCAGTGATTTCCTCCACCTCTTCTCTTAGGAATTTATGCCCCGACAGGTTAAGTGTCATGGCAGCATCCTGGGCTATAAGCGTTTGCTTTGCCTGTTTTGCATAAGTATAGAACATACCGGCTCTTATTACGTCTCCACCAACCCATGCCTTTGCCTGGGTATGAAGAAGCAGGAGTGTTCCACAAATCAAAATATATCTATTCATTAGCTCATGCATTTTATTGGAACCATGGTTTGTGTTTTTGCCTCATACGATAGAATCTTGTCACTTGTTTCATGGCCTTACTATGTCGCCTGATGGCATCTGAGGCTATCATACCATTTGTTTTTTCGATTTTTCCAGCTATGGCTCTGTTCCATACGTCCTCAAAATTGTAGATACAGACACTAAGAGCAAGGCTGAAAAGTTTTTTGTTCAACACTTCAAGTTCCTCGCTCAGTTGCCATAGGAGCATCGTACGCTCAGCACCATTGAGCATGCTCTCTTTACCGCCTGCTTTGATGACCTTGTTCAAGATGCGGTAGGCTTTAGTAAACTCTGCCGCAGTTTCCATGTAGAGATTATTCATGCTCATGGAGGCGAATACACCTTCTGGATTGATTTTTCTGGCTTGGTCAATCTCCCACAAATAGGTGAGTGTCTGCATGCCATCTTGATACAGAGTGGCTGCTGCAGCTATTTTCTCTGCGTAGCCCTTGGCTGTTGTGAGATAGGCATTATACTGCTTTTCCCATTTTTTCATGGTGGCAGCATCCTTTACCATCGATCCCTGTACGCCTGCAAGATCATTCATATTGTCAGTTTGACTTTTTATTTTGGCACTTACATTAGCTTCTCCTTTTTGTATGGCAGCATATTGCAGGGGATTGGAGGTTGCTACCCCTTGGCTATAACCTTTAATCCAGACGGAAAAAATGAATATGCCTGCCAGAAGCAGCTTTTTCTTAATTTGTAATTTCATAAATTCCCTTTTTCCTTTTATTAAACTCAACTCTGCGCCGGATTTCTCCGACAATATCCTTCCTTGCCTTGATTCCCACCAGTTTGAGACAGCCATTGGTTCGGTCTCTGCTAAGGATGATGACCGTTTTGATACCGACCAATAGCTGTAGTAGGTTTTGACGTTGCTCATAATCCACTACACGATAGAGTTCAATATAGTGAGTTGTTCTTGCCACCAAACCCTTCCTTATAATTATCTGCTCTGAAGTTATTGTGTAACTTGTCACCAGTTGGGACAGGGTAGCCAGCGCAGACATGAATATCCCAAAGATGGCAAAGGAATAGAAAATCCAATGCTCAAGTTTAGTGATATGATGCCCCATCCATATGCATCCCAATATGAATGGTATGAAGAGCAGGTTAGTGAGCAGAATGTATCGACAACATGGACGTAGTTTCACCTTGGGATAGGCATTTGATTCGAAGTTATACATATGATATTGATGAATAGTACTACTTTTACTTGATTTTGGGGAGATGGGCTATATGCCCATTCCCCTTCCTTCTCCACGTGACATGGCTGCTTCATGATTGAAATTTTCAAATTTAGCAGCTGCCACTTCCGCTGGAGATACTACCCCGGGCTTGAAATAGACACCTTTATGCTCGTAAATGTCAGGACGTGGCATGGCTGGTCTTGATAGACTGGCTGCTACGTCCAAGCCTGTTGTCACTGCCGCCAATATTGCTGCTCCCAAGTTGAACCCATGTCCTTCCTTTGTACACATCTTCACTTCAGGGAAGATCTTGTCAAAAAGCTTCATGCGTTGCATATCATTTACCGCCAGGAACTTATTATATTCCTTTTGGGTAATCTCGTGAGAGAATACATTGCCATCGATGACAGCGGACATCTTGTATTTACCCTCAATTACCTTTCCGTCAGCATCTTTGAGACGTTCCACGGCAATGTCACTGACTTCCGTGGCTCTTCCATGTTCACCACTTCTTCTCCACTCCTTGCTTGATTTGAGATTTTCAAGCCCCTCACCATTTACCTTGGCATCACCCAGGAGAGTTAGCTTGGTTTCTCTCTGAAGGTCAGAAAGAGAGATGTCTCCCAGTGACTTGCTCTCTGAAAGGATGAGTTTTTTGATGTCCTCCTGTGACAATGAATCCACAGAAAGGCCTCTTTGTTTGAGAAGGTTGGCTATTCGCTCATTGCTATAACCGGAGTTCAAGTTCTGCTCTGCATGAGATTGTGGAAGCTTGAGTTCCTTAACAACAGTCAGTTTATTACCCTTATCATCCGTTATAGGTATAAGTTGGGTAAGCATCTTGGCTCTCCCGTCGTCAGTAGCATTTCTGAAGTTCTGATACTGTTTCTCGGAAATCTTGAAAGCCCACATGCCCACATCGCTGGAATCGCGCAGATTCAAAAGATAGTTGCCAGAAATTTGATCCTTCCATACCATGGCTGAGGTAATGAGTGCCTTGGTGTTGTCACTTGTCAAACTATAGTTACCATGCATGCTCACTACACCTTTAGCCGTTTCCAGATTCCCCGATAGAATATGGTCTTCGTTCTTGCCATTGCTGGCGTCTTTTATCTTCACCTCATCAAACACCTTGTCAAAGAGTTCCAGGCGATGCTCATCATCGTAGTTGATGAACTTGATATAGTCTTCCTTGGAAATCTCATGACTCATCACCTCATTATTGATGACAGCTGTCATTCTGAATGAAGTCTTCTCCCCATCGTGAGTGGGGTAGGTTTGGATTTCTCCTACGCTTACTCTTCTGCCATCTTTGACAGGAAGGTAGAAAGCCTTATTCTCAGTGAGCATTCTGCCATCGACGACACCTATGGAGTTCCATCTGTCAATATAACCTGTATGATAATCTGTTCGCTGATGTCCCAATGTAATGATATCGATATGCTTTTGATGAGCATTCATTGCATCTTGAGCGATAAAGATCTCTTTCTCTGCCTCAGGCTTGAGCTTGATATCAACATAGTCCTTGGAGTTGAGCATCTGCCGAGTGATTTTGCCGGCAAAGTCATTTTCAATCACCTTATTGATTATAGAGAGTCGCTCGTCTATGGACACCACATTTTTGCCCTTGTTACCTTGCTTGCCTGTATCCTTGAAATTCTTCGCCATGAGTTTGGAGAGTTCCTCATTGGAAAGGTCGTATTGTAGATTCTTGTTGACGGAAGAAGACTTGATGGTCAATGTCTTGTTCTTATCATCAATGACGACTCCATGGGAAGCGAGTATATGTTGGAAAAGTTCTGGTGTAGCATAAAGAGTGGATCCCATAGCTTTGTCCAAAGGTTCTGCCAGACCTTTTGGACGAGCCAGCGTTCTTGGCTTAGAATGAATCTCCAAGTTATGAAGAGGGTCGGCAACCTGTGTGCCTTTATCATAAAAGCCGTATGCTCCACTTTTAAGCTCTCCTGGTTTCAGCCTTCCATCAGGACGGTCAACTACAACCGGTGCAGAAGAAGCGAAAAAAGGTCTTCCTTCGATTCGTCGTACATGGTAGCCTCTTTGCGGAAGCAATGATAGTCTATCCATGAAGGAATTGAATTTTCCGTATTTTGCTCCCATGAAAGGATGGAACTTGGGTTCTCTATAACCATATTCTCCATCCATGATGGTGTGCCCCCATTGCCCCATATTAACAGGAGAATTGGCATTCTTGGCCGTTACCCATGCATTGGGCATATAATAATCGTTCTTCACGATGGATGTGAACGTCTCGTATGCCTTTCGGTTAAATGAATTGGTTCCTCCTGATCTGAGATTCTCAACCTGACTTTGCGTCAAGGTGTAGTATCTTGGGGTGGAGGAGTTGTGTGCAAGGGTTATAAGCTGCATCTCACCTGATGGAGTTTGAGAGAGATGTGCTTGCATACCATTGGCATTCAGGGTAGCCTGTAGCTGGGGAGCGATATCATAGCTCCCAAAATTGGAATTTCTTCTGAGTAGAGTCACGTTATTAAAAGTATTAAATGTGTTAAACTTTATTCTACTTTTTACATAAGTTACACAATCCGAACAAACGGATTGCTGTACCTTACAGGACATAACGAGTGCCCACT
>NZ_JBQKHJ010000042.1:0-22256 GCF_052118345.1 Prevotella sp. LCP21S3_D2
AAATTGCAACACTAAGATAGGTGAAAAATCTGACATGGCAAAATCCTGAGCAACTTTTTGTTGCTCAGGAACTTATAAATAAAGTTAAATCAAAGTGTTGCGGAATTAAGGGAATATAAAAACTGAAGTTTCGAAGCTCGAATACACGATATACTTGGACATGCCGTTGCTTTAACAAATAGCAAACATTAATTTACCATTAAAATTAAAGCAATATGGCAAAAGTAAAAGTAAAATTCAGAGCATCCTCAGTGTCGGGAAAGGTAGGCACATTGTGTTATCATCTCATCCACCAGCGCAGTCTGCGACAGCAGCTGCCACCAAGCCAGAGCGTTTTTGCTTTCTTCCGCCAGCAGATAGCCAAGAAGGAGCAGATGCAGTGCATTGGTACAAAGAACAACTATACCAATGCAGCCAACCGATTCATGGAATTCCGAAATCAGGAAGACCTGACCTTCTCTCAGATGACCAGCGAGATGATGGAAATGTACCAGGCATGGCTGTTCAACAGAGGGGTTGGGCAAAACACCGTATCCTTCTATCTGCGAACCCTCCGCACTCTCTACCACAAGGCGGTGGAAGCAGGACAAGCTCCACCCAACGACATCTTCGCTCACGTGCAGACAGGCAGCGTTAGAACCGCCAAACGAGCCATTACTGTAAAGGACATTCGCAAAATCGAGAAATTGGACTTGCCGAGAGGTTCATCCCTTGACAAGGCACGCGACCTCTTCCTGCTCAGCTTCTATCTGCGAGGGATGGCATTCGTGGATATGGCATTCCTGAAGAAGACCGACCTGAGATGTGGCATGGTGAGCTACAACCGTCGCAAGACCCACCAGAATATCAACATCGAGTGGATAAAACCGATGCAAGCCATCATCGACAAGTACACCGAACAAACGAAGGATTCACCGTATATGCTACCCATTTTGACAGGCAGGGAATCCTCTCCATACGCCGCATACCGCAAGAAGGAGCATAACACGAACTACAACCTGAAGAGAATCGGTGAGATGGTAGGTTTGAAAATACCATTGACCACATACGTGGCACGCCACACCTGGGCAAGCGTAGCCTTGCACATGAACATACCGGTAGCCACCATCAGCGAGGGCATGGGGCACAACTCCTATAAGACCACCCAAATCTATCTGGAGTCAATAGACGTAGCAACCATCAATGAGGCCAACAAGAAAATCATCCAACAGGTGATTACAGCCCGTTTTTAGAGCAAAAAAGATAATAATAGGAAAAGAGTTATCAGAGCAGGTCATTGTTTTAGACCTATTCTGATAACTCTTTTTCTTTATATATACAAAGTGTAAACCCTTGTAAAGAAACTGTCACGAATTTGCCACCAAACCACTTTGAAAAATGTTCAACCAACTTCGCCCATTCTTATTATGAATGAGCAAAACATGCAGAACCAAACCCCAAATCAGCCATTTTGAGGAAGCTACTAATGCAGATTTGCAAAGCATTTATAGCATAATTTGGAAGATTTAAACAAAAAGTGATAAAATTTGACTGAAAATTCAGCAGAATTTCGTATCTTTGCAAATAGTTCTATCATTCATAATAAGAATGTGCAATAAATGTAAATAAACATGTGCAAGATTATATGAACTAATACTCATGGGAGATTAAGATTATGCACAACAATAACAACTTGACTAAGCTTCTACAACTATCATGTATGGTTGCAGCTAAGAACATAAAGTAGAACGAGAATATGACGCAGGATTGCTTGGATTCACCTTCTACAGCCGACGTAAGCAAGCGCTTACCAAAGGGCATCCACGTTATCGGGGCTGAAAGACTTTCGGATCCGAGTGTAGAAGGAATACCCCGACGTAAACGGATAAAAAAGAAGGAAGACCCTTCCACCGACCCCACTTCGTGGAGTTATCTTTTTATTTTTCACATGGCAGCTAAAGGGATGGAGAAATGGCTGGAAGAGTTTAATGCTGACGAGAACAATACCAAACAACCTTATTTCATTCATAAAACCCTTCGTTATTCCTACAAGGATGAGGAAAAGCAACAAGGAGTGAAAAAGATTTGGGAGCAATCTGTCAGTGGACTAATCTTCTTGCAAGGTACAGTGATTGACCTACAAAGATTTCTTGCAGATCATTTTCCCCAATTTCACTTAGTCAACGATCGCAGTTTAAGACGACCAGCCTCCATCAAGGATTCCATCATGCAACCTTTTATGAATGTGATGAAGACCCATCCGGAGCAGGTAACATTCCTTCGAGATGCTTTTGAGAATTTTGCCAAAGACCACGTGAAGTTGCGTGTCCTTTCAGGTCCATTCAAAGACTACGAAGGTTACATTGTCCGCATAGACCGTGACCGCCAGCTAGTCTTCGATTTCGGTGGAATAGCCGTAGCCATCCGTGGTGTCCATAATGAAGACTTCGAAGTTGTAGAAGAGTAGTGAAGGTAGGTTTTCGAAAAATAATTATTAAGGAGATTACGTTATGAACATAGAAGATAAAAAAGCAGATTTTATGCGTCGTTTCAAGGCTTCTAGGGAACGAAAGGCAGAATACATAGCACAAATGGAAAAGCGAATGCGTGATGACTATCGCCGCAGAACCGGTAAGGAAGCAGAATCATTTTGTGTATTGTAATGTTTAGCCATAAGCCAAGTATAGGTTAATAAATGCATTTTTTCTCTTAATTCCTTGGTGATTACGAAATTAAATCGTACTTTTGTCGCTATATTAGCAATGAAAATGTATGATTATGGCAAACGACAATAATATACAGCCTATGGCTGACGATTCACAGATAGTTCTTTATCAACCAGATGAAAGTATTTCCCTCCATGTAAAAATAGATGAAGCTTCCAATACAGTATGGCTTTCTTTAGACCAAATGGCTGAACTATTTGGTCGTGATAGGAGTGTTATAGGCAAGCATGTGCGAACTATATTTAACGAAGGAGAATTGCAGAAAGAATCAGTTTGGGCAAAATTTGCCTACACTGCCTCAGACGGCAAAACATATCAAGTTGATTATTATAATTTAGATGTTATAATATCTGTAGGTTATAGGGTAAAGTCCGTACAAGGTACAAAATTCCGTATTTGGGCTACATCTGTTTTGCGCCAATATCTTCTTCAAGGCTATTCCGTGAATCGTCACTTGATAGCCTTACAGGAGAATATGGACAAGCGTATGACCCATATTGAGGATGTCCAGGCTAAGCAGCAACAGCAGCTTGATTTCTTTATTCGGACTTCGACCCCTCCTGCTGAAATGGTCTTCTTTGAAGGTGATTTCTATACAGCAAGAGTTGCTTTGGAGAACTTGATTCGTACAGCCAATCATCGAGTAATCATCATAGATGGCTATGTTTCATCGCTAACCCTTCCCCAACAATCATATAGATATTAGAAAATGGCGTAATGAGTCTCATGACCGCTGGCTTATCATAGATGATAGCCTCTATCATTGTGGTCATTCATTAAACGCCAATGGCGGTCATAAGATTTCCGCCATAACCCTGATGGGCACCTCTCCTGAGGTAATCCTGTCAAAAGTAGAATAAAAATAATATTCCTCATTCGAGTGGCGACAAGTGCAGAGCGATACTGCAATGAGGAACAATTTCGGTGGGCTTAACCTGCCCCCTCCATGCACTCACTTTCAGCAATATAATTGCAAGCTGATCCCCATAACAGCCAGGCGGTCCCATCCCGCATAATATGGCGTAGACCGCTTTGGTTCGCCAACCTTATAGCGTAGCGGTTCTGAGCACCGGAGGGCGGTTACATCCCTGCTTCCTGAGGAAGATGGGCTTGGGGAGAAAGTGGAGCTCCCTTTGGCTAAAGGGAGACGGAGGGATTCGAAAAAACTCCCCATCTGTTTTCAGATGAGGAGCATTATTTAGAGATGGAAGTCGATTTCCTTCAGCCATTCCTTGACATCGAAGCAAGGACAGCTCTTGCGAACCCAGGGGAGGTCGCGATGGCCTAGAATCTCGGCACCGGGATAGTCGAGGGCGAGACTGTAGAGGAGGTCTTCCATAGATGCTTTCTGGGCTGGAGTGCGAGTGTCGGCAGGCTTGCCTTTCTCGTCAAGACCACCCTCGTAGCAGATTCCGATGCTGTGGGCGTTGTAGTGGCGGGCGTGAGCCCCCACCTCGCTTTCAGGACGGCAGGGATAGACCACGCCATCCTTCGTAATGTAATAGTGGTAACCGATGCTCTTGAAGCCTCTTGCCTTGTGGCAGGCTTCCAATGCTTCTACCGGGAAGTCCTGGTTAACACGTGTGGCACTGCAATGTACCACGATCAGATTGATTTTTCTTTGATTCTTCATAGGATTCTTTGGATTTTAAAGGATAAATGTTTAATTTTGCACACGGATCTCACAGATCTCACGGATTTTCCGTGTGCGACTTAGAGGCTGGCGCAGCTCTGCACACAGAAGGCGCTGAGAACGGCAGTGAGGACGGTGATCTTCTACCCCCGATGGGGCAGGAGCATCATCCTCTTTGAATGACAATGCAAAGATACGAAATCAGAAAACGCCACTTCATACTTTCTCATACTTGCTCACACTTTCTCATACTTTCTCATACTTTCTCATACTTGGAAGCCTATGGTTCGCCGAGAAAATAGATAATATAGGAAATTTGCATAGGAGTGAATTCCTTGCTGTTCTTGTCGTATCCGCTTTCATGAAGCTTCTTCAGAAGGTCGGGATTGCGACAAATCCAACGCATCAGATGAGCACTTGCCACCACGGGTGACGAATCGGGGAAATAGAGCAGAGCCAGTTCCTGCTTCGTATAGCTTCTTATATCCATATAGCTTTTGATGTTTAAGTATTATACTTACGGGTCGAAAATAAGATACTTAGTCCTCGAAAGTATCCGTAGGATCGACGGCAGCGTCGCTGTTCAGCTCGATAGGTTCCTTCTCTATGACCATATCTTCCTTCTTCACATGGTCGAAGTCGAGCTGGAACATGTAGGTAGGTTTGAGGAAATCGGCGAGTGGATGGCTCTCCGAAGATTTGATACAAGGGAAGTACGATGGCATCGTAGCTGTCCCATTCATGCTGTTGTTGTTTTGGTCTTTTTTCATTTTGTTTAAAAATTGCAGTTGTTAATATTCTATTTTGTTGTTTGCAACGTACTCTACGAAAGAGTGTGGGTGAACACTTGGCGATGAAGTTGGTGAAGGGTGAACCCCGATGCCAACCTTTAGCGTTAATAATGTGTTAAAAACACTATATAACCCATTATAATAGAGACTCTTATATTTCTAGCATGCGCTGTATATACAAAGTTCTTTTTACTAGGGTTCACCGCTGAGCCGAAAAGGTGAATGCTTGGGGCAAGTGTTCACCCCGCTGTTCACCAATCGGTAACTTAAGATTGCTTCAGCTCTCGTTCTTGAAAGCTGCTGCGAATTTAAGAAAAAAGGTTGAGACCGCCAAGAATCCTGTACCTACATATATAGGTACAAAAATGCGGTAATTTACGATAGCTTAACAGAAAAGATTAGAATTTTTAAATATATTAAGAAATGAAACGATTTACAAAAACACAAAAGGCACTGGGCGCTTTGACGGATACCATTCTCGGCGACAGTAGCAATGTGGTACGCACCTTAAAGGTGGCTGGCCACATGAATGAGGATTCAGTCAAGCATGTCTAAGAGGGTTATGCCAGTCATACCCAGTCCTACTGCCTGCTTCGATCTTCGCTGAAGAAGTGTCACAGCACCAGAGACAAGGTAATGCTGATAATGGACTATCTTGACAAAATGGAAGAGGAGTATCACAAAGTCTATCCCAACGATCCCTGCCCGATGGAAGGCGGCTACAAGGCAAGCTTCGAAAGGTTTGTGATAGAATCCTTGAGAGCAGAGTGGGATTTACCACCTGAGGCCGAATAAGTCTAAGAAATCTGTGTTAATCTGGGGGAGATTAGAGCAAGAAGCAAAAACTCCCCCCAAAATTTGGTAGTTTCGAGGAAATATCCTATCTTTGCAGAAAATTAGAACTCATAAAATGTTGCAACATGAATATCCGAGTGATTATAGATAAGTTAGGTCCTATCCAGAATTCTGAGATAGAGTTTAAGCCTTTCCTGGTTTATACTGGTGAATCAGGACTGGGTAAGAGTTATACGGCATTATTGTGGTATAACCTTCTTACTGCTATGACTTCTGAGAGACTTTCTGAATTTATCAGAATGAAGTCTAACGGAAGCCAAAAGGACGAACTCACTCTTAAATTCAAGGATTTCAGAACATGGCTTAACCAAAATACTAGTGCATACTTGGGATATTTATTGGGTAATACTAATTTTGATTGTGCGGTCAATTATGTGTTCGAAGGGATTGATGATGAGATGGGGCTTTTATTGAGACGGCAGAATTATGATTTAGTCAATGGTTTTTGCCGCTATGCCGTTAATGAAGCTTCTATGATATTCCCTGTGGATATGGATAGTAGGGTTATGATGAGTATGATGCTTTCTTCATATTTAACAGATAAGTGTTTAGGAATTGCATTAATTCAGCCTTTGATCCTCCCTCCTGCTAGAGCAGCCTTTATGGGTGCTAATACAACATCTCCTATAGGAATGTATCGTGACTTTTTACAGCAGTTGGATGATCTCAAAACTCCTTCTCGCATTGCAGTAGCAGATAATCAATTCTATGCAAACTATATCGCTAAGTTGGTGGATGGCAAGATAGTGTTGGAGAATGGTAGCGTGTTCTTGCAGTTTGCATCTGGTGAATCGATACCAGTAAGTGCTGCAGCATCTTCTGTCAAGGAGTTGATGCCATTCTTGTTGATGCTTCAAAATGGCAAGAATCGCCAGTATAACAGCTTGCTGTTTGAGGAACCAGAGGCTCATGTTCATCCGAAGAAGCAATTCTTGGTGATGGATATGCTAGCAAGATGTTGCAACAAGGGCATGCTCATCCAGATGACTACCCATAGCGACTATATGTTGGGACGAATGAACCAGTTGCTGCTTTTAGGCAAAATCAAGCAAGCTTCGGAGGCTTCTTTCGGGCAATTCTGTGAAGCTCATCTGCACAATAAGAATTTGTATCTCACAGACCTTCAGGTGGGAGCTTATTACTTTAAGCGTGAAGAGGGTAAGGTTGTCATCGAGAAGCAAGATTTGGCAGAAGGCTTGCCATTCAGTTCTTTCGAACAGACAGTGAAAGACCAGATGGACTTGTCGGCTGACATCTCAGAAGTCGCTGAGCAACTTGGCATAGTATCTAATCTATAAAAAGTGAGTGATATGGATGCAACGATAGAAGAGTTTGGCAAGCTTTACCCAGCTTATGCTACCTTGTATTTCAAGGATGAGTGCGAGATAGTAGAAACGGCTCCCAAATCAGACTTGGACTTTAGACGACTTGTCGTTTCTGGTGGAGAAGGTTATGCTTTTCCGCGAGAGCTGGCAGGTGATTCGGTCTCCTTTTATAGTAAGGCTGGTTGTCAGGAACCCATGCTTCTCAATAGTGATGGTATCTTCTTTGCGGAGGTTGATGGTAGGAAATGCTTGTTTGTTTGCGAACTGAAGAGCTCCTTTGGCGTTGCTCAAATCAGCCATGCCAAGGAACAGATTGTGGGAACATTATTGCGCTTGCAGGCTCAGCTTAGCATTCTACAGTCTCTTCCTGAATGGGAATACCATGGAGTGATTGTATCCTACGAACCCACAGGTAGCCAATTGGTCGTAGCAAGCAAGTTGACGAGTCGTGATGCCAGCTTCTCTAGATATTTGTGTACGAAGAAGCACAAGCTGATTTCATCTTCTATCGCCAATAAGTATTATGCGCCTTTGGCATTGCCAGACATCAATATCCACTATGTTACTGTTCCTGGTAGGCTGAATGAGTATCAGGTAGATTTGAGGGAATTGATAAGATTATGATTATGATTAAAAAGATTGGTAAGCAGTCACTTTAGGATGTCTTGCATACTATACACCGACTTACGATACTTCGAAAACTTATTCTTCTCGGTTGCAGATATTGTCGAAAGACAATCTGCTACTTAAATCTGGGGGAGATTAGAGCAAGAAGCAAAAACTCCCCCAAAAAATTGGTTGTTTCACCGAAAAACCTTATATTTGCAGGCGTAATTGAAATAAAAATAAAGAATTATGGGAAAGATCATTGATAAGACTATAACAAAGATAGTTACAGAAGAGGGGATTTCTCTCTTTCGCCGTGTAACTAAGGTTTTGATGCCAAATGGCAAGTATCGTTATCCTGTAGATTATTTTGATGCAACTCCCGGAGTTGTTAAGGTTTCGAAAGAAGAAATGGATAAGGTAGCAATACCTGTTTACAAAAAGTTAATCTAATGGAACGGTTGATGTCTGATGGTTATCCTTTTATCTTTCAAATGATAAGATACAACTTCTTATGCTGATGAACTAGCAAATATTGTGCAACAATATTTATAAGATAATATTCCTCATTCGAGTGACGACAAGTGCAGAGCGATACTGCAATGAGGAACAAAAATAAAATCATGAAATCCTTTTTATCAATCAAACCAGGAGCAACCTTTTTCTTAGGTAGCTCCCAGACCCTCGTCTATCATAAAGATAGCATTGAGGTCATTTACCGTTACCAGTCAGGTAAGAAAAGCTTCTACACTCATGTTTATATGTACATTGTAGATGATACCAAAGTAACCCTTTATGCCGATTGGGGCGATTACTTCCTCCATTTGGATTCAATAACCCAAATCGACCATTTCGACGGTATCATGAAGCGCCCATGTCCTACATTCGTAGAAATCCTGACCAACGATGATTTCGAGAAGGCTGGCATCATGTCGATGAATGGTAAGGAGACGATGGGCTTAGGCATGGATGTAAAGGTAGATTGGAATGGCAAAATCAAGCCAGCCGCTCTCCCATATCATCCATCGGTATCCGATGGCATTATAAAGTTAACAGAGAAGAGCCTCAAGCTCTATACCGAGATCTCCAAGAACTGCCCTCTGAAACTCTGGAAAGATAGATTGGTTGCAGTTTGGGGCGAAGAAACAAAATAGAAAGCGTATTTCAGAAAATGAAGTACATTCTTCGTACGAAGATTCAGTATGTAAGGACTCCTTACATACTGTCGCTAATATACGTTGATTTTAGAAAATAACACTATTATGGCAGATAAAGAAGTTTTAGAGCGAATCCTATCGATGCTCCCAGAAGAGTTTCAAGACATTTACGATGATACGATACCGGAGGCAAAGGAGATACGCAAGAAGATGGGAAAGAAGGTTTCTTCCGTCAAGTCCTATTCCTGCGCTATGCCGATGTTTGAAGACATTCGTAAGCTCAACTACAAAGGGCAAGCCCAAGTCTGCAAGACTTTTCACCAATACTTGACGAAGCATCCCAAAGTGGTATCCTTCTTTCTCGACCGTTTCGAGGAAACCTATTCCCGAATCGATATGAAAGACCTTAAAGAATCCATAGAATGGATAGGCTATGCCGTTAACGATATGGATAACACCATTTCGGAGATTGATTACAACGCCCCCATGACTTTCTTCGATATAGAGAAGGTGATGGGAAAGGTAATCAGTAAAGAGCTGAAGATCAATTCTCTAAAATAAGAAATACATGGCGTTGATTTGTCATTTAGTAGATAGAGTAGACATCCTTACCCGCATGAAAGATGGGGATAAGGACTATAAGTCTATGCTTCTATGTTACTATGATGGAAAAAATAGATAAGGTGAAGGAGTGTGCTTAGCAATCCTTTACCTAAAGAGTGATACAAAATATATTAAAAAACTGATAAGTGTGACTACTTGTAATATAATGTGGACGCTCTATTGGTGATATTCTATGAATAGTAATATATAATGAAAATAAAAAATATTGAAATTCTACATTTTCGAGGTGTTCCCAATTCTTTGTTCGTAGATTTTTCTGATAAGGGGAAAAAGCCAGTTTCTGTTATAATATCTGGAGACAATGGGGCAGGTAAATCTTCTATTTTAGATGCAATAGAATATAATTTACAGGGGCGTATATGTCGAGAGCCTTTAAAGATAACATCAGAAAGTCGTATGCCTTTATCTTTACGTAATAGGCCATTGTTAGGTTGTAATACAATTGTAGAACTAGACAATGGGGATAGAGTAGAAAGAGGTATTAATGTTGTTTTTTCGGAAGACAAAACTGAGTACAAAATTGATAATTCATTTTTGCACCGATCTTTTTCGATGTCACCAATAGTTTTAAGGAGAAATGATATAATTTCATTTAGTATCATGCCAAAGGAAAAGAGACAAGTCTTATTCTTTTCATTTTTATATCAGAATTATGTTAAGATAGAGGATGCAATAAACAATTGGATTCATTGGGAAGGTGATCAGCATCTTACTCTATTAAAAGATGAATATGTGCGACTAAAACAAGAAAGAAAAGAACTTGTTAGGAAGTTGTCGGAACTACTAAATGATAATATCGATAATATTCCTTTTAGTGTAAATGAAAAACTGAGAAGATTTATTCTTATAAAGAAGGGAAAGAATTTTTTTGATAATATAAAGAATCATAAAAATACATTTCAGAATCAGCGTTTTATAATACGTAAAAATCTGGATATTTTTCGATTGTACAAAGATATTGTTAATATCAATGAAAAAATCCTAGGTCATAGGCATAAGATGGAGCAGGCGCTTAATCCAAATGTTTATGGAGTTAAGATAAAAGAGCGTCGTGAGCAGAATGCAGAATTAATCAAATCAACCGAATCGATGTTGACTGTTTCCTTTAGAGAAGTCTCAAATCTTGACTTTATAGAAGAAATTCATTTAGAACTAGGGACAAGGACAGATGCTTCATTGGAAATTTTAATTAAGTTGAAAAATGGTAGATGGGCTACACCTCAGCAGGTATTTAGTGAAGCCAATTTTGATCTCTTGATATTGCTCCTTTATCTTTCTATTATAAGAGTCAGTGTTGAAAAAGGTCAGGCAAAAGTTCTTATTTTAGATGATGTTATGCAAAGTGTCGATTCTGTTATAAGGGCAAAATTTATGGATTTTGTTTTAAAAGTTTGTAAAGATTGGCAGTTAATAGTTTCTTGTCATGATGATTTGTGGAAGCATCAGCTTGAGTATCTATTTATTAAACATGGTCATTCTGTTAAGAAGATTAGGTTAGTGAATTGGAGCTTCCAAGACGGTCCACAAATTGTTGATGAAACATCACAAATGAGCATTGCAACTTTAGAACAGGCCATTGCAACTAATAATAAGCAGATAATTGCATCACAAGCAGGGTTGTTTTTGGAATATATGTGCCAACAATTAAGTATGAGTTTGTCAATCAGTATACATAGAAGAATTAATGATAAGTATACTATTGGTGATTTATGGCCCGGGATAATGAGTTCTCTAAAAAAGACTAATTTAAAGCCTTTGTTAGATGAAATAAGTAGGGATATGATGGCTCGTAACATGTTGGGATGTCATGCTAATGAATGGGCTCAATCCATGAGTGAGTCAGAGATTCTTTCGTTTGCAAGAAATTTACGTTTGTTATATGAAAAAACTTATTGCCAGAATTGCCATCAATGGATAACTAATATGACGTGTTCTGGTGATTTTATAGCAGAATGCAAGTGTCGAAAAATTCAATATGTTAAAGGTAAAACTAGCGTCTGCTCCAATGGCTAATTTCATAAATAGAATAGATGTGGTATTATAGAATATGCGATATCCTTTGGGTAAGTAAAAACTCGTTTAGAGACTAAAAAAAATAATTGGTTTCTTTTAATTTAATAGGGACTTAAAATTGTCAAGTTTATAATTTTATAAGGAAGTTAGTCCAATGAATAAATCATATTTTGGTCTAGGAATAGTCTTTCTTCTGATATTTGGAGTGAACATTACCACCATTGGTTTGGAAGAGAAAAAGGCTCCAAAGTTCATTAAGGAACAGAAAGAACAGAAGGTGCAAACTCCCAAATTAAATGATAAAACGTTTGAAGCTCTGTTGCATTAGCAGTTATTGTCGTTTCTCGGCGGTCCCATCCCGCATAATATGGCGAAGACCTTTGATGGTCCGCCAACCTTAGAGCGCAGCGGTCCCGAGCACCGAGTAGGGCGGTTTTCTCCCTCGCTCCTGAGGAGAGAGGGTAGGGGTGAGAGGTGGAGCCTTCCTTAACGGTAAGGAAGGACGGGTAGGTTTTCGAAACATGTTATTGATCAATAAATAATAATTATATGAAAGGAATAGTATTAGCAGGTGGTAGCGGTACACGTTTGTACCCTATCACAAAAGGAATCAGCAAGCAGCTGATTCCAATCTTTGATAAACCGATGATATATTACCCAATATCAGTATTGATGTTGGCAGGTATCCGTGAGATACTCATAATCTCAACCCCATTCGATTTGCCAGGCTTCAAGCGCCTCTTAGGCGATGGAAGCCAGTTAGGTGTGAAGTTTGAGTATGCAGAGCAGCCATCACCAGATGGCTTAGCCCAAGCCTTCATTATCGGAGAGAAATTCATTGGTAATGATTCTGCTTGCCTCGTATTAGGCGATAATATCTTTTATGGTGCAGGATTAAATCAGATGCTGCATCAAGCAGTAGTAGATGCTGAGCAGAACAACAAGGCTACCGTTTTCGGTTATCGTGTAAGTGATCCTGAGCGCTATGGTGTCGCAGAGTTCGATGAGCAAGGCAATTGCCTCAGCATAGAGGAGAAGCCTGAGCATCCAAAGAGCAACTATGCTGTAGTAGGCTTATACTTCTATCCTAATAAGGTGGTGAAAGTAGCTAAGCATATCAAGCCATCCGCTCGTGGTGAGTTGGAAATCACAACAGTGAACCAGGAGTTCCTGAAGGATAAGCAGCTGAAGGTACAGACCATGGCAAGAGGATTTGCCTGGCTCGATACCGGAACTCATGATTCTCTTTCTGAAGCATCCACCTTTATCGAAGTCTTGGAGAAGCGCCAGGGCTTGAAGGTAGCTTGCTTGGAAGGAATCGCATACCGTCAAGGTTGGATTACCGCAGAAAGATTAAGAGAGAATGCTCAGCCTATGCTGAAAAATGACTATGGCAAGTATCTCCTTTCAATACTTGAAGAGAAAGAACAAACATTAAAAAAGAATTTAGAATATTAGAAAACAATGAATATAATCAAAACCGATATAGAAGGCGTACTCATTATAGAGCCACGCCTATTCCGTGACGCTCGTGGCTACTTCTTCGAGAGCTTCAGCGAGCGAGAGTTTGAAGAAAAGGTCTCTCCTATCCTGGGACACAGTGTTCACTTCTGCCAAGACAACGAGTCAATGAGCAGCTATGGCGTGATGCGAGGTCTGCACTTCCAGCGCCCACCTTATACCCAGAGCAAGTTGGTACGCTGCGTAAAAGGCAGAGTCCTCGATGTAGCCGTAGATATCCGCAAAGGTTCACCAACCTATGGCAAACATGTGGCTGTAGAACTGACAGAAGACAATCATGTCCAATTCTTTATCCCTAAGGGCTTTGCCCATGGTTTCGCAGTCCTCTCAGAAACAGCAGTCTTCCAATACAAGTGTGATAACTTCTATCATCCAGAGGCAGATGGTGGTATCAGTATCTTAGATGATACCCTTGGTATTGATTGGAAAATCCCAACAGAGCATGCCAATCTTTCTGAGAAAGATACAAAACATGATGTTTTAAAGGACTTCGACAGTCCTTTCGACATTAACACAGATTTATACAAATGAATACAAGACAGCAAATAGCACAGCAACGTGCTAATTTGGCTATAGCTGAATTCTTGAAGGAATTGTTTACTCCTCCGTATGTTATTAGTGAGTCAACTTTTGATGAAACGAAGGAATCTGCGGTGGAGTGTGCCAAACAGAATGTCGATGCCGCATCTCTTACTGAAAGAGAGAAAGAGGTAGCGAAGGAGTCTGTAGAACTATTTGCCAATGATGTAGCACGGAAGTTTAAGGTTGCTATGAAACAATCTGGTAAGATTGTGTGAATACCCCTTTTGTAATTATGGTACATACGATGCCTATACATACAATATCGTTGAGAGATTCTCTTTCCTGTGTTTGTCAACAAAGTGGCGAGCCATTGTCTAATTGGTTTGATTGGGTCTCTCTTATAGCTTCTGCTGCTACTCTGATATGTTTTGCTATTACTTGTTTTCAAATCTATCAGGTTAAGAGTGTTAGTAAGCAGGTGAGGGAAGCCGTGAATGATAATAATAAGCAAATAAAAAACAGTATTTCTCTGTATAAGGTTACAGATGCTCTTCGACTGACAGAAATGGTTTTGGACTATATAAGAAAAGAACATTATGAATTAGCAGCAATGAAGTTGTTTGAACTCAATAACATGGCAATAGAAATCACAAATACTCATAAGGAGCTCAAAGCTTACCAGTTGTCATTGGTATCAGAGATGGATCATCTTAATGATATGGCAACCAATGTAAAAACTATGTATAGTCCAAGCTATACGATGTCAACAATAATGCAATTTAATAATGCATTAAAAGATATAGATATCAAAATTAAAAATCAGATATTAAAAAGCGATAGAACATGAAAAAGTATATTGATAGTATAGCACCATTTATCGAAAAAATCATAAAGATGACAGAATTAAAACAGATGAAATGGGAAAAATCAGGAAACAATACATATCGTTGTGTTGATGTCAAGGACTCCCTCAGCCTAGAAATATCTGGAGGAAATGGTTTTGTTGGTTCAAATATCGGTTTCAAGTTATATTCGGCAGATAAATTGGAATTTGAATACACGCCAGGTTTTATGATGAAGTATCCAGAGTTTGAAGCTCTCTTGTCAAAGCTTTATTCTATTGTTGAAGCGGCAGATGTGAAAAGAATTACAGGTCAACTTTCAAAGATTATGTCAGCTTTTGCTAAAACTGATAATGTCTGATGAAGAAAGATAAAAAATGATAGGAAAAGTCTACATTTATGGAAATAACAGCAAAAATGAGGAGCGTAACAGCTCTGGCTTTTGATAAGATGCAAATCGCCCTTTCTGTTTCCATTCTATAGCAGAAACCGCAATGCAAAATGGAATTTCAAAGTTCAAAGCCTTGTACCTGCTCATTTCAGACTAAGCCCATAGTGGTAAAAGAAGGAATAGAAGTACATAATGGTGTAAGTCCAAAAGTTAGAAAGACAGGATACGTCTCGTAACCAAAAGAAAGTATTTGAGATTCTATAAAGAGGGTTATGCACTTAAGAAAAGATAATCTTAGTACTAATCAAATAATGTATTCTAAGTAGGATAAAATTAGTAAAATATTTTAAATAAAATAAATTATGATAGGAATTATAGGTGGTAACGGAGTGGCTGCTACTAATAAGCTACTCGATATAATTGAAGAGAAGTGCACTAAGGATGGCGCATTTCGTGATTGTCATCATCCTGAAATGATAGCTTGGCAGGCAACGAAAGCTCCATCTCGTAGTATGTATCTTGAGGGGAGAGGAGAATCCTTCTTGGAGGATTATATAAGAATAGGTAAACATTTGAAGAATTGTGGATGTGATACTTTATGTATGTGCTGCAATACTGCTCACTATTTCATAGATGAGTTGGCAGAGAAAATCGACATCAAATTCATCAATATATTGGAAGAAGTAGCCAAGGTTGTTAAAAGTCTAGGGGGGCAAAAAATAGGTGTTATGTGCTCTGATGGTTTGAAGAAAGTTGGTATTTATGAAACTTATATTCAGCATTTTAATCCAGGATCCGAAGTGGTTTTTCCTACTGATGAACTTCAGTCTCTTGTAACAAAAGGTATCTGTAATGCTAAGAATATGAATAGATACTTGCCTGTAACAAATGCGGAAAATCCTTCTCTTTGTTTTTCTACAGTGTGTGATTGGTTTGAGGCACAAGGTTGTGATACTATAATTGCTGGCTGTACAGACATAAGAAAAGTCTTTTTTCCACAAATGACAGATAAGTTTAACTATATTGACAGTCTTGAGATCTTGGCAGATAGTATTATCGCAAAAACAAAGAAATTATCAATTTAGTATATGAAAAGAAAAATGTCAACAATTTGTGTTCGTGATCTCCTTCGAAGAGGTCATATAGTATTATTTAAAAGATGTAAGAAATTCGGGGGGCAATAATCACGTTGTTGTTGCCGTACAAGATTCCGATGTAGTATTGAAGTATAAATCCAATACGAATCTTCTCTATTCTACAGAGGAGAGAATGTTTATGGTGTAGGCTATTCGTTGTGTTGACGAGGTGGTAGTTTATCGGTCAAATGACGAAATCGTTAAGCAGATATCATTTGATTTTCTTGCTGTTGGACCTACTAAAATTACGAAGGTTTTCAAAAGGCTTTTGATTGGTGTAAGAGAAATGGAAAATAAGTAGTGGTTATGCCCCGAACGGAAGAAAATTCTTCTTCTGAGTTAAAAGTTAAAATTAAGAATGGTTAAGTTACTTTTAATGCTATAATCTACAACTTGTTGTTTTTGTGCGGAAATTTTATGTGAAGATTTATAGAATGTAAAATAAAAATATAATGCTATTATGAAATTTCTATTTGATTTGGATGGTACGGTTACTTCACAAGAAACCTTGCCAATAATTGCTAATCATTTTGGATGTGTTGAACAAATCTCAGAATTAACAGCACGTACGGTTCAAGGTAATGTTCCTTTTATAGAGTCTTTTATACGTAGAGTTAATATTCTAGGTCATTATTCTGTCTCAGAGACATCTTTATTACTTTCACGTGTTACTCTCTATCCTGCGATTGCAAAGTTCATAGAGGAACATAAGGAGGATTGTATCATCGTCACTGGTAATTTGACTTGCTGGTGTGAAGGCTTATTTAAAAAGATTGGTTGCCAGTGCTATGGCTCAGAAGCTTTATGCGAAGATGACAAGGTAGTCAAGTTAAAAACAATCCTTCGTAAGGAACAGATTGTTGATCAATACAAAGCTTTGGGGGAGACGGTTGTTTTTATAGGTGATGGTAACAATGACCTTGAAGCAATGCGTCATGCTAATATCAGTATTGCTACTGGTCTAACTCACAATCCTGCGCAAAGCTTGATGTCTATCTGCGATTATGTAATTTTCAATGAAACTGCTTTAGTCAGACAGATGAAACAACTTTGTGGCGAGTATTCTACAGAGAGGTCCGTTGTTATAAGTTGTGCAGGAATTGGTTCAAGACTAGGTTTAGGTTTGACAAAAGCCTTGGTTCAAATAAATGGTAGTTCTTTGATTTCTTGGCAGCTTAAACTCTTCAAGGACGTGAAAGATGTCAGAATCGTAATTGGCTTCCAAGGAGGTGAGATCATAGAAGAAGTGAGAAAATATCGAGACGATGTCATCTTCTGCTATAATCATAGATATTTCGAAACTAAGACTGGCGCAAGTTATTATTTGGGTGCTCGTCATGCTAATCATGAGACGTTGGAATGGGATGGTGATTTGTTGGTACATCCTGATGATGTTAAGAATTTGTTGGCAACTTCTGGTGAGTTCATTTGTTATGCAGACAAAACATCTGATGATGCTGTTTTTGTACAGACAAATGAAAATGGTGATGTGCTCTGTTTTAGCCGTGAACATGGTGATTATGAGTGGACGGGACCTGCTTGCATGAACAAACAACATTTAATATATTCAACCCAAAATGTGTACAACATGTTTGAGCCTTATTGTCCAATGAAAGGCATAAAGGTAAGAGCTTATGATATTGATACTTATAATGATTACATTCGAGTTTCAGAAATAACAAAAGATTGGAAATGAAAGAAATAGGACTAGACGAACTAAAGGTGCTTCAGATGGATGTTATGTCAGCTGTGCACCGTTTTTGTGAGGCAAATCATCTGAGATATTCTTTAGCTTGCGGCTCCTTGCTAGGAGCTGCAAGACATAAGGGGTATATACCTTGGGATGATGATATTGATATATATCTTCTTCGTGAAGATTACGATAAGATGATAAAACTTTTTCCGGATTTATGGGAAGGAAGGTATAAATTTTTCACGTTGGAACGTGATACAATATGGGGACTTCCTTTTGGTAAAGTTTGTGACACAAAAACTATTGTCAAGGAAGGCGTAAATCATATTTATGAACTTGGGGTAAATATCGATGTGTTCCCGATTGATGATGTCCCAGAGGAAGAGGCTAAATGGCGTAGATATGACAAGTTTAGAAGAAAATGTTTTGAGCTGTATGTAAGAAGAGTTGATTGCCCTGAAATATTGAATTTTCATAATGGTAAAAGTTTTGCTCGAAATGTATTGGCTACCATCGTAAAGATGACGGTGTCTGTTTTTAGTGTACATTTTTTAGCTTGTTGTTTCCAAAAGGTAGCCAAGCATTATGATAAAACAGATTCTTCTAAAGTTTTTGAGTGTGCTCAAGGAATATTCCAAAAACATCCTTTTCCAAAGTCATTGTTCAATCATAGAATATTGATGCCTTTTGAGGATAGGGAATATATGTGTTTTGCTGATTTTGATTCGTATTTGACTAATGGATTTGGAAATTGGAGACAGTTGCCACCAAAGGAAAAACAGGTGTCACATCATGATTTCAAAGCATGGTGGAAGGATTAATTAAGTAGTATGTAAAAATATGTCAACAACAACTCGTGTTATAAAGAATACAGGATTTTTATACGTAAAAATGGGCATCACTGTATTCATTTCTTTATATACCACTCGATTGATTTTGGCCTCTCTTGGAGCATCTGATTTTGGAGTATTTAATATCGTGGGTGGAGCCATTACTATGTTAGGATTTCTTAATTCTACAATGGCTAATGCGACACAACGTTTCATGTCTTATGCAGAAGGAGCCAATGACTTGTTAAAGAAAAAACAAGTATTTAATGTTAGTATGGTGCTCCATATAGGTGTAGCTTTATTAACAGGATTAATCTTGCTGGCAGCAATGTATCCTCTATTTAATGGAATATTTAATATTCAACAAGATAGAATATTTGCGGCAGAAGTAATCTACTTAAGTTTGGTTGTAAGCACGATGTTTACAATCGTAAATGTTCCCTACGATGCTGTAATGAATGCACATGAAAATATGCTTTATTATGCATTAATAGGTATATTTGAAGCGCTTCTTAAACTTATAGTAGCATTTGCTTGTGTATATACAACATCTGATAAACTGATTGTTTATGGTATATTGATGGCTATTATCCCTTTTATAACCCTTACGATAATGAAGATTTATTGCCATCGTAAATATGAGGAATGTTTTATCGGATTCAAAAAATATTGGAGTAGAGGATTGGTCAAGGATATAGCTTCGTTTTCAGGATGGAATTTCCTGACAGCTATTTCTAGTCTTGTATCTTATTATGGTTCGGGATTGGTATTGAACCATTTTTTTGGAACAATATTGAATGCTGCGCAAGGTATCGCTAATCAGGTTAATGGTCAGATGTCTACATTCTCTTTAAACTTAATGAAGGCTGTAAATCCTGTCATAGTTAAAAGGGCAGGAGCTCAAGACGTTGAGGCTATGAATAAGGCAACACTTGCAAGTGGTAAATATTCTACATTGTTAATAGTTTTTTTTGCCATTCCATTCATGTTGGAAATGCACTATGTCTTAAATGTTTGGCTGAAAGACGTTCCAGAATGGACTTCTTTATTCTGTTGTCTTCAACTAGTTATCACTATTATATGCCAGATGGCAAGTAGTGCAGCAACTTCGATTTATGCACAGGGTAACATCAAATGGTATGCTATTTATAAGAGTGTAATGAATGTAGTACCGATTATCGCTACATATATTGCCTATATTTTTGGAGGTGCTCCTTATTGGCTTTATATAGCCATGATTACTATTTGGGCAATAGGTGGCAATATAGTGATAATTCGATATGCAAATAAAGTTTCAAATTTAAAAATCATAGCATTCTTTAGAGAAATCGTTTTCCCTGTTATAAGTGTTGTTATATTAATGTTAGCTTTGGGATATTTGCCCCAACTATTGATGGTAGAAGGATTCTACCGTTTTATTGTTTCTTGTGTGATTACTTCTTTAGTATTTATTCTTATGATATGGTGGCGTATCTTTACCAATAAAGAAAGACAGATGTTAAACGATTTTGTAAAGAAAAAGAGATTTGAAATTAAAAGGTGATTTCTTTGGATTCACAAAAAACACTAGATAATGGAATATAGGCTGTATCATTAGTGTCCAATTTTTATTAGACAACTAATGTAATAAGAAAAATAAACTGGGCTAACGTTGATGATAGACTTAACGACATGAAAATTTCTTCGGAGGCCTTTTTTAATCAAAATTGCAATGAAGGTACTATATGATCATCAAGCATTTACTTTTCAACGATTTGGAGGCGTATCAAAATGCTTTTGTGAATTGATTAGTAATATGCCAGCGGATATTTCTACGGAAATAGCTGTGAAGGAAAGTGAAAACGTACATCTCATAGAATCACATCTTTGTCCTTTAATTAGAATGCCAAAGTTGAATCATTCCAAATGGAAGAAGATGTTTCCTTTTAAGGGTTCTGGTATTATTTATCGAATCCTTATGAGGTTAGGTTTAATTTCAACCCAAGAGACAGTCAACAAGCATTATGCAATTCAAAAACTTAAAGAACAGCATTTTGATGTATTTCATCCAACATTTTTCGATTCTTATTTCTTGAAATATATTGGAAATAAGCCTTGGATGATAACTGTGCATGACATGATGCCGGAATTGTTTCCTGATTATTTTTATCAGAATAACGAGCAAATTCAGTTTAAGAGAAAATATCTGAATAAAGCATCTGCTATCGTAGCTGTATCCGAGCAAACTAAAAAAGATATAGTACGCTTGCTTAATATACCAGCAGAAAAAATAACGGTGATTTACCATGGAGGTCCTAAAAGAGAGGCGGTAAATAATCCGTCAATAGTAGATTCTCCTTATATATTATATGTTGGTACAAGAGATGCTTATAAAAATTTCCCTCAAACTTTGAAGGATTTTGCTGCTTTTCATAATAAACACTCTGAAGTAAAAATGGTTTGCACGGGAGGAGGGTTTACTGCAGATGAGCGTAAGATGATAGAGGATTTGAAAGTAAAGGATGCCGTTCTTCATATCCCAGCCAGTGGGTTTGAAATGAAAATTCTTTATGCTCATGCATTAGCGTTTGTTTATCCATCTCTTTATGAAGGTTTTGGCATGCCTATATTGGAGGCCTTTGCTTATGGTTGTCCTGTATTATTAAATAATAAAAGCTGCTTTCCAGAAATTGCCTCTGATGCAGGCATATATTTTGAATCTGAACCAGGTAAATCTAATTTGCCTGAAGTGTTAGACACGGTTTATTTATTATCAAATGAAGAAAGAACTATAATTATAGAGCGAGGATTTGTTAGATTACGAGATTTTTCTTGGGAAAAGTCTGCAGAAAAACTGGCTAGCGTTTATCGTAATATAAACAAAGATTAATCGTATTTATGATTATGTTTTTCTTTGGATAAATGTGTTTGGTGCTGGTTCTGTTTTTGTAAAGGATATTCCTGCAAATTGTATTGCCGCAGGAAATCCATGCAAGGTGATTAAAAGTATGGAATAGGATGATGGTGAACACGAATCTCACGAATAGCACAGTAAATCACCATTAGCCCGTATGGCGGTACCTATATAATATATTACCTTTGCATCCGTAATCAAAACAATTTGATAATGGAAACAAGGGAATATTTCGAAAAAGTGATGAAGGATTACAACCAAAATCGTAAAGGTCGTAGCTTGCGCAAGTATTGTAAGGATGAGGCAGTGGATTATGACTGGCTCATTGAGTTTAAGAAATCATATCGTTCAAATCAGCTTCAACCAGATGAAAACAAGAAGCTAGGCGAAGGTGAGTTTATCGCTTTGACAGTTGAGGAGAATTTTGTTCCCGAGCAACAAACTCCTGCAGGTTGGCAAGTTGAGAGACTGATTTTGAAGTCTCCGACTGGTGATGAGATGGAAATCAAGTGTTCTAACCTGTTTGCAGTTGCAGAACTGCTGCGTAAAATGTCATAGCCATGCTGAACTTCACTTCTCGAACAACTTATTATTTGAGTTCCACACCAACTGATATGCGCAATGGTCGTGAGGGCTTGGCAGGAATCATCCGTGAAAAAATGCAGCATGATCCTTATAGTTATGATGAAGCCTTCATCTTCTATTCCAAGGATTACCGC
>NZ_JBQKHJ010000043.1:0-18926 GCF_052118345.1 Prevotella sp. LCP21S3_D2
GGATTTTGTGTCTGCGACATTTCTGTTGTGCAAGAAATATGTACAATAAAATGAATTTTGTCGCTTTGCAAGCAAAATCCCACTAAACCCTATAGGTTGCGGATTTGAGGTTAATTACTGGTGCTGCTGGCTTTATTGGGTCACAGCTTGCTCATCGTCTATGGAAAGATGGTGCAGAACTTATTCTGATTGATAATTTTTCTTATGGTTCCAAAGATAACCTTATGTTTGAGGATCATGACTTTAATTCCGAAATTCAGAAAGTAGATATTCGTGATAAGGAAGCAATTAAGGAGATTTTTCAGAATAACAAAATTGACTACGTTTATAATATCGCAGGTATAGCACCATTGCCAGATTGTCAGTTGAATCCAACTGAAGCCATAGAGGTGAATCTTGTTGGTTTTGTTAATATATTGGAGAATTCGCGCATTTATGGAGTCAAGAAAGTAATTCAAGCTAGTACTAATGCAATGTATGAAAACGAGACAGAGTTCCCTACACATGAGGATAATTTCAAACAACCAACATTGATTTATCCGAATACGAAGTATTGTGCAGAACGCTTTGCTGAGTCATATTGCAAGACTTATGGAATGAACGTTACTTGTCTTCGTTTTGCTAATGTTTATGGTCCACATATTGATTGTTTGAGAAAGCAACCTCCTTTTGTAGGCTATATGATTCGTGAACTTTATTATGATAGAGTTCCTGTTTTTCATTCTACAGGAGAGCAGAGAAGAGATTACATCTATGTAGAAGACCTGATTAATCTAGCAATTCTTGTGCAGAAATCAGAGGGCTTTGATTGTGTAAATGTTTCTTCTAATAAGAATTATTCTGTAAATGAAATGTACGCCATAGCACAGCGTTTGATGGGTAAGGATATCAAGGCAGAGTACGCTAATACAGATCATTACTGGTATAAGTATCCAGGTTTATATGAAGGTGCCTATCCTATCAAGAGTGAAATATTAAATCATGAGGTTAATAAGTATTCTCTTTGTGATAATTCTTTAGCTCATGAGAAGTATGGCTGGACTCCAATGGTTGATATGGAGGAAGGGTTACAGAATGTTATAGAATATGAAGTCAAACTTCTTTCTAGAAAATAGTATGTCAAAACCAATAGTAGTAGTTACTGATCTTTCTAATAGAATTATCTATTATCAATGGTTTGTTTATGGTTTTATGCTTTTAGACAAAAGCGGTATTATCAAATTAAAGTTTGATTTGCCGCTTTCGCAAAAGCTTTATGTTATAAATCATGCACAGTTCTTTGTTCGCTGCCTGAATAAGATTAAGAATTATTTTCAAGGAAATAAAGAAATAAAAACAGAGGCCTATTTTAGAGGATATGTTTTAGATGAAAAAGGTAAGCATACTTTTTGTATTGATTCAGCAGATAGTCCAAACATGTTTAGTGGGACTCTTCTCCGTTTTTGCGATGTATATTTCAAAATTCAGTGCCCAAAAGAATTCGACTCAAAGGGATTTAAAATTGGTAATGAATATATTCCTTTTTTTGATTCAGAATTTGAAAATCCTAAAGATGCGGGAAAAACGAAAGCAAAGCGCAAATTATGTCCAGAGGTATATCTATGTAACGAAAAAATAAAACCTTTGTTGCTTGCTGTTAGGTCAATGGGACGAACCTGCTCGTTCAAAGAATTGGATGCAGCTTATAACAATTTACTTTCTGCACGTTCTGTAAAGCAAACAGGTAAGGCAATGTGTTATTTCGGTAATGCTGCTGGTCCTGTGCCAACAGAACATGTAACAGAACCTGATTGGGATTGGGAGTCAGATATCTTGGGATACTTTGGTAATAAGATAAACCATCCTAATGAGAAGCGAGCTAAGATTGCCGATATTATGGATGGGCTTGGTGAAGGTTATGATGCTAGAGTTATTAATAGAGGTAACTCTGACACTGGTGTTAATACTAATGGGGAATTAGTTATCCCGCTGAAAGATTTCTCTAAACACGTTGCAAAGTTCCAGTACAATGTCAATGTTTCTGGTTATCGAATGAGTATTCCTGCTCGTTTCATTGATAGCTTCGTATGCGGTACAGCTATAGCTACGGATAATCTTCATGTGAAATGGTATCATCCATTTGGTGATGAAGTGACGGAAATCGGAGAAATGGGTTATCTGCCTGATAATGAAGTTGATTATACTGAAGTCACTGATAAGCTGAAACATTTAAGACCAATTAGCAAGGAGTACGTTATTGAACAATACGAAAAATATTGGGCACCAGCAAAAGTAGCTCAGTATATATTAAATACAACAATTAATGTAAAATAATGATACCAAAAATAATTCATTATTGCTGGTTTGGTGGTAATCCATTGCCAGCGAGCGCAAAAAAGTGTATAGCGTCATGGAGAAAGTATCTCCCTGGTTATGAAATAAAGGAGTGGAATGAGAGTAACTTTGATGTGAATATCATTCCTTATACCGCTGAGGCATACAAGGCAAAGAAGTATGCCTTTGTTAGTGATTATGCCCGTTTCTGGATTCTCTATAAATATGGTGGTCTATATTTTGATACGGATGTAGAGGTTATCAAGAATATGGATGACATAATTGCCAATGGAGCTTTTATGGGACTCGAAAAAAAACAAGCTGGAGCAACGCCTAACTGCGTAGGCGTTGCTCCAGGCCTCGGGCTTGGGGTAAACCCAGGCCTCGGGCTTGGGGTAAACCCAGGCCTCGGACTGTACAAAGAGCTATTGGATGTTTATGACGATAAACATTTGTTTTCTGCATTTGGAAAAATCGGTGGAACGATAGTTGATATAACTTCAAAAATCATGCAGAAAAAAGGTATAAAACGACAAAGTGATGGCTTTTTGCATTGTGGGGAAATCACAATATATCCAGAAGAGTATTTTTGTCCCAAGAACTATTATACTGGGGAGTTGACAATAACTCCTAACACTTGTGCTATACATCATTATACAGCAACGTGGCACAAAGATACGAAAACGATTTTTGAAAAAATTAAAAATCGCTTGTTTTTGATGTTTGTTAGATATTCAGTTCAGATTACTTATGCAAAGAACAAATATAAAAATTGATTGGGTATTTTTGATTTATGCTTTTGTAACTTTATTCTTCGGAACAAGTATTATGTCCTTTTGTGGATTGATTCCTACTGAAGATGGATTGATTGCAAGAACTCATTATCAAGGAATTCCATTCTTAATATGGGCATATTTAAGTAATCGTAAAGTAAGATTCTTGAAAGAGGATAAAATCTTTTTGTTCTTTTCGCTATTGATAGTTCTGTTACGAATCTTCTTGTTTAGGGTCGGGAATCTTGCACAAATGCTAACAATGTCAATAGAACCTATGATGGTACTTGCAATATTACGTTCTGCTAATATTAAGACGATTAAATATTTGACCTATTTGATGTGCCTTTTTTTCTTGGTGGAATGTGGTGTTGCATTGCTTGAGGCTGTAACTCGAGTTGTAATATTTGACTATAAGAATATGTGGAATGACGGTATTATGCTATATGAACTTCGGTCCCATAGCTTGCATGGCCATCCTTTGCAGAATGCTTTTATTGTTTCAACTATGATGATTGCCGTGATGTTGTCAAAGCTTAGTTTACCAATGAAATATTCGTTGTATTTCTTAGGATTAATGGCTTTGTTTTGCTTTAATACTCGTAGCTCTATTTATTTGATGGGAGGAGTATTAGGGGTTGGATTATGGAGAGATTTGTTTTTGAATAAAAATGTTTCTGTTACGAAAAAGATATTGATGTTTTTCTTTGTCTGGGCTTGTCTTGCTTATTTATTTGTACAGATTGAAACTTTTGAACTTGGTTCAAGATTAGCAACAAAAATGAATAAAGACGATGCAAGTTCGCAAGCTCGTTTTTTGATATTGAAAATGTTACAAGACCTAACCTTTGTAGACTTACCTTTTGGTACTGATGGAGTGCAAATCGAGTTCTTAATGAAGAAAAATGGTTTAAGGTATCTTGAAAATTCTCTATTTATCATTTTATATCAATTCGGTATCTTATATTTAATTTATTATATAGTGCTTTGGGCAAAAAAGCTTTTCGCTTTATGTGATTCGAAATATCAATTTATAATGTATATGCTTGTCTTGGCAATATTGATAAATACCAACAATTCTCTGTGTACTAACACTCCAGTAATAGTATTTGTTATATTCTCAGTTTATCTAATGAAATATTTTAATCATAAGACTTATGAAGCTATCAATAATAATACCAATTTACAACGTTGAAAAGTATATTGAACGTTGTGCGGAAAGTGTTCTCAATCAAAATGTTCCCCCATCTCAGTATGAGGTGATATTTGTAAACGACGGCACGAAAGACAATAGTGTTGAAATTTTAAAAAAGGCAATAGATTTTAATATTCATTCTAATTTCCAAATTCTTGATAAAGAAAATGGAGGGCTTAGTTCCGCTCGAAATTTTGGATTAGAGCACGCTACGGGAGATTATGTCTGGTTTGTTGATTCCGATGATTGGATTGAGTCAAATTGTTTGGAGAAAATTTTTGTAAAATTGGATGCAACTACTCCAGATATTCTTTATATACAATCGGACGAGTACATTTCTAATAGAATATTTAAACGAGGTGATTTCGTCGATTTTGGGGTCATTTCTGGTCGAAAGTTTTTGCAAGAATACAGAAAATATAATTGTGCCCAATATTATATCTATAGACGTAATTATTTGGATAAATTTGGATTTCGGTTTTATCTAAGATTATTGCACGAAGACAATGAATTTACTCCTCGTGTATTGTACTATGCAAGAAGAGTAGCATCCATGGATGGCGAATGTTATCATATGTACAAACGTGAAGGATCTATAACGACGACTTCTAATCCTCAAAAGCTATTTGATTTGATTACGATTGCCTCTCGCTACAAAGAATATTCGAAGGAACTCCCCTCTTTGGATAAATATTTGTTTTACAATGTTGTCGGTAATAATGTGAACCAGGCTTTGTTTGAATGTACAAAATATTCTTGTAAGATTCAACAGGAGGTTGAGACTTTAATTTATAAGGGCAATTTTTCAAGGATATTAATGAGATGTAGTATCTTAAAATATCGAATAGAAGGATTTTTGTTCACTTTATTTCCTAAACATACTTTAAAAGTTTATACTTTTCTGCAAATGTTTAATGGCGATAAAGGAGGACAAAAGAAACTTGGTGTGTTGGCAAAATGATGCTTTTTTTCTATAAAGTTAATATAAGTTTAGATGAATATACTTTTTCTAAATGCTATTTTGTTTACTCCGGAAAAAGGGGTAATTCCAAAGATGAAATCAATCAAAGACACAATGATATATAATATGTGTCTTGGAGCAAAGAAGTTAGGGCATCATGTAACTTTAGTAGCTTCAGCAGATTATAAGCCAATAGAGAAGGAAGAGTATGATGTTGAAGTGTTGTTCTTTAAAAGTAATTTTAGGAAAATATTTAAGCCTTCTTCATTGCCGTTTTCTTTAGAACTGAAACATTTTCTTAAGCAGAATCATACTAAGTATGATCTTGTTGTCTCAGGAGGAGTTTTCACTTTTCAGTCTTTGATGGCAGCTCAAATCTGCCCATTAAAAACTATTTTGTGGCAGGAGCAGACGGAACATCAACAAAAATTATTTAAGATTCCATCAAAAATTTGGTTTAATGTTGTTGTTCCTGTTTGTATGAGTAATATCAAAGTTGTTGTTCCTCGTTCTTTTTCAGCTTATAGATTTACCAAACAATACTTGAAGCAAACATCATCTATAATAGTAGATCATGGCATCAATGTTGATAAATTTATCCAATCTGACAAAAAGAAAAGGCAGATTATAAGCTCTTCTCAGTTGGTTTATCGCAAAAATGTAGATGGTATTATCGAAAAGTTTTATCATTTACATAATATTCCTGGATATGAAGATATACGATTGGTTATTGCAGGTCGTGGAGAGGAAGAAAATAACCTTAAGTTATTGGTGAAGAAACTACAATTGGAAGAATCGGTAAAATTTGTAGGATTTCTTTCCCAAGCAAAATTGAATGAGTATATTCGTTCTTCTATGGCTTTTCTTGTAAATACACGTAAGGATTTGAATATGGTATCAATTCCCGAGTCCATTGTTTCTGGTACTCCTATTCTAACAAACTGGCAACCTGCTTCAGCTGAATATATTGATAAGGAACGTTTAGGAATAGCTAAAGATAATTGGAGTGTAGAAGAGTTGAAGGAAATCATTGATAATAATGCAATGTTTGTTAATAACTGCATAAGTTATCGGAGAAATCTTACAACAGAAAACTCTGTCCAAATGTTAATAGATATATTTAACCATGCTAAATAACATAACATATACAGTAAAAAATCATCTTTGCACAGGTTGTGGTATCTGCGAGGACGTATGTCCGAAACAAGCAATATCTATCGTTCGAATTCATAGTGAGCATCGTCCAAGACTCGACAAGTCTTTATGCTTGGGAAATAAATGTGGGCGTTGTCTGAAAGTGTGTCCTGGAGTTGGTGTTAATCTTGTAAGCATTGCTAAAGAGCATTTTGTGGATACCTGCACCAAGGAAGATAAGTATATTGGTAGATATATCGGACTGCATACAGGTTATAGTCTTGATGATGCTATTCGCTACCATTCTGCCAGTGGTGGTATGGTTTCACAATTTCTTATCTACCTGTTGGAGAAGAACATCATAGATGGTGCATTAGTAACAGGTTATGGGGATGACCACATCACCCCGATTTCTTTTATCGCAAGAACTGCTGATGAGGTAATCAACGCTCAAAGTTCCAAGTATTGTCCTGTGGCATTAAATAAGGTTGGCAATGAGATTGCTCGTTCGGAAGGAAAGTTTGTAGTGGTGGGTACGCCTTGTCATATACAAGGCTTTCGTAAACGAGCAGCTATTGATAGGCGTTTTAGAGAGCATGTTGTTGGCTATTTCTCTATCTATTGCTCCTCTGGTAGAACCTTTAATGGGCAGGATTATATTTTCAGACATTATGGTGTGAAAAAATCAAATATCAAGTATTTTGCTTATCGTGATGAGGGATGTTTGGGAAAGCTGACCATCCTGCATGGTGGCGGTGGTGAGGAATTCCCTTCACCTCGTACTATGGTCCGATGCTAAGAAGTTTTTTTAAGCCACATCGCTGTTTAACTTGTATCGACCACTATGGAGAATTGGCTGATGTTTGCTTTGGCGACATTCACATTGCTCCCTACGATAAGGATGAAGTTGGCATCAGTTCTTGGATTACTCGAAGCGAGTATTGGGAAACACAATTTGAGAATGCTGCAAAGGAAGGATACATCAAAATGGATGACGTGTCGGCACAAGTGTTAAATGATAGTCAAGCAGCTATGCTTTATCCAAAGAAACGACGTGCTCAAGCGGTCGTCAATATGGATAAATTAATGGGACGTAAGACACCAGTTTATGACAAGTCGTTTGAAAAGCCAAGAATAAAAGACTATATCTCTGAAATAGTTTGCTTGGCGCAGCAATTCGTTGGACGTAGAAAGTATTTGTGGTTTTTGATAGATTTTATAAATAAAGGGAAATAAGTATGATAGGACTTTGTTTGAAATATGAACAGATAAATTATGGAAGCAAACTTCAAGCTCTTGCCACACTAAGAGTGATGGAAGAATTGGGGCAAGAATGTAAAGTTATCCATTATGGGAAAGCAGGATTGTGGTTTAAGGTTAAATCTTTGCCTCGTATATTTAATGCCACTTTCCGCCAAGACAAGTTGGAGGACTGGAGTCGCAGTCATGCTTATAAGAAGCATCCCGAGGTTGCTCCTCTATTGGCTCTGAGAAGGAAACTCTTCAAAGAGTATGACGCCAAGTATTTTGATCAGTACGAAATCTTTGGCGCTTATTATTCTGACATTCAGAAAATGGCATCAAAATTTGATGCTGTAGTAACTTGCAGTGACCAATTATGGTCGCCAGCAGGTCTTGGTACCAATTTCTATAATTTGATGTTTGTACCTGATGAGGTCATGAAAATTTCTTTTGCATCCAGTTTTGGAGTTAGTCAGATTCCATGGTATCAGAAACGTGCTACAGCAAAATACTTACAAAGAATTAATTATGTGAGTTGTCGTGAGAATAGAGGTGTTGAGATTGTCAAGGAACTGACAGGAAGGGATGTGCCTGTATTGATGGATCCTGTATTTGCTTTTGACAAGGAGCAATGGGGGAAGCTGGTGCCTGAAGAAAAAGTTTATAATGAGCCATATATCTTCTGCTATTTCTTAGGTTCGAACATTGCTTATCGTGAGGCGGTAAAAAAGTTCGCCAAAGAAAAAGAAATGAAGATAGTCTTCTTGAAGTTCTTGGATCAGTATGTGGAGTATGATGAAAACTTTGGTGACATCACACCATTTGACGTAGATCCGAATAAGTTCTTGAATATTCTTCGTGGAGCGGAGTATGTTTTTACAGATTCTTTCCATGGTTGTGCCTTTAGCATTCTTATGGAAAAACAATTCGTGATATTCAACAGATATGCTGCGACTTCGGGGGCTTCCAAGAATTCTCGCATCGACACCGTTTGTGGAAACCTTGGTTTGAATAGCAGAAGAGTAACTGCCAATTCTGATTTGGTAGCTGTAATGGATAAAGAAATTGATTGGAAGATTGTTGAGGAGAAAACGTTGGTATATAGAGATAGAATGTGGGAGTATTTGAGACAAGCATTGGGATAGCTTCTTGTTAAGATAAATGCTGGTTTACAAGCTTATATGAATGTCTGGCAAATCTTCACAAGATATATGTATATTTATAAACAAGCAAGTTTATATATTAACTTGCGAAACTTCAGTTAAAGTAATAATTAAAATATTTGAATTATGGCAAATTGGACAATTGAAGAAAGAAGACAGATTTGGAACAAGGGACAGGTTGTCCCTGGTTCTGATCCTGCTGTATGGCGTAAAGATCAGTGTGGCGCGTTTATCAAGTGGGACATGTATGGGGATAGATCTGACCGTTATAATAATGGATGGGAGATAGACCATATAAAACCAGATTCATTGGGTGGTGCTGATGTGATAAGCAATGCTCGTCCATTGCAGTGGTATAATAATGCCAGTAGGCAGAATGGCAAGTTGACTTGCCAAGTAACAGCTGAGGAGGAGTAAATTATGAAAATAGTTTCATTATTCAATAATAAAGGCGGCGTAGGAAAAACTACGCTCGCTTTTCATCTTTCTTGGATTTTATCTGAAATGGGGAAAAAAGTTTTGATGATAGACTTGGATCCTCAGTGTAATCTGACTATTTGCGGTATTAAAGAGGATTATTTGGAACATATTTGGGAAGAGGAAGATCCGTTCATTGATGATTTTGGCAGTGCAAAAAAAATGGCAGATGAAGAAACCTTCAGAAAGATTAATGGAAGTCCTCGAAGTATTCACTATCTTCTTAAAACTACGGAAGATGGTATTGATGATTCTCAAATTTCGGAATTGCCACCTGCTATAATGTTAAATGGTAGATTGGGGCTTGTTCCAGGTAGATTGACAATTAATAGCTTTGAGAATGCTATTTCTAGACGTTGGAGTGATGTATATCAAGGTGATCCTTTGGCGATTCGTACAATTACAAGGATAAGAACAATTGCAGAAGCATATGCACAGCGAGACGGATATGATTTTGTCTTGATGGATACTTCTCCTAGTCTGGGTGCATTAAATAAGGTTATTATTTCTACAGTGGATGGATTTATAGTGCCTTGTCTTCCAGATATGTTTTCTATGTATGGTATTAGAAACATAGGAAGTTCTTTAAAGCAATGGAAACAAGAATTTGATACGATATATAAATTGATATCAAACAGTAAGCGTGAAAGATTTCCTAATGAATTTGTGCAATTTTTGGGATATACTATTTATAATGCAAAAAAATATCAGAAGCATTTGAATGAATGGGATTTAGCGCAAGCTCATTATAATTATGCACAAAAAATACCTTCTGTTATAGAAAAATATGTAGTAGAAGAAGTTCGTAAACACCTTTCTTCTGATATGGTGCATAACCCGATAGGTAATACGGCTGTTATGCACTCACATAATACGCTTCCTAATATGAGTCAGAAATATAAAAAACCAATTTGGGAAGTGCCTAATTGTGATTTGGATAGTGAGGATAAAAGTACAATAAAAGGAAATGCATCTTCATTGTATTATCCTACAAGGGAGAAATATAGAGTTTTTGCAGAGGCGTTTTTGGAAAGAATAGCAACTTTAGATGAATAGAATATGGTTGATATTGATGCTTTGATAGGGTTGTATGAGCAAGATAAGTATATGTATGGGAGGTTTCTTGATAATGTACACTCTTTCTTCCTACATGAGCCATCGTTGAATCAACCGCCTCTACCTATTATTCATTCTCTGAAATGGAGATTGAAAGATCCAGAACATTTGAGGGATAAGCTTCAGCGTAAGCTGGAGAGTGGTGATGATATTAATGAGCAAAATCTGTTTGAAAAAATCACAGATTTTGCTGGTATTCGAGTTCTTCATCTATATCAGAATCAATTTGTCTATATTCATACTGCCATTATGAAGTTTGTGGAAGAGGGGGAATGGAAATTTGTTGAACCTCCTGTTGCTAATACTTGGGATCCTGAATCGAAGAAATTCTTTGAGAGTTTGGGCTTGCAATGTAATGTCCGTGATACTTATTATACAAGTATTCATTATGTTGTAAAACCAAACAATGAGCGTAGCCATGTATGTTGCGAAATTCAGGTTCGGACCTTGTTTGAGGAGATTTGGGGTGAGATAGCTCATTGCATTAATTATCCTCATCCTACGGAGAGTATAGCCTGTAAGGAGCAATTGAGGGTTTTGGCAAAGTTTATCTCTACAGGAACAAGGCTTGCAGATTCTATCTTTAAGTCATTGGAGGAATATAATAGTAAAAAGAATGGGGAAAACTCTTGAAAACAAATTCTTTAATATTCTGTCTCCGTTAGATAGTATTTGGGCAAAGATTGCTATAATTGGAATTTTTGTTTGTACTGGTTTTAAGTTTGGATGTTATTACAAAGAAACACAAATGAAACTAGAGCAACTAGAGGAGGAAAAGAAAGAGTGGTTAAAAACAGCACGTTATATAGACTCTTTACGTAATGCAAATAATGAACTACAAAAAGAAAATAGTCTTTTGTTAGTAAAAGTTGAAAGATATTCTAGCCAAAATATACAGCATGAAAGAGAAAAGTAAAAAAGATAATAGATCCTTGACTTCGCTCATTGATGAATTGGAAATATCTATAAATGCTACAGGTGATTCTTTAAATCAAGAACTCATAAAGGCAATTAAACAAAGAAATAATGAAAATAAGAAAGTAGATAAAATTTTTAGTAATTTTTTATTATTTTGTATATGCGTTTTAGGTTTTTCCGCTTTGGGTAATTTCTTGTTGTTAGATAGAAATGATCAAATGGAAAGAGAATTGGCCAGCAGTAATTGGAAGGATTCTCTTTTTAATGCCATTATGGAGCCTGATTCGAATATGACAGTGACTTATGGTGTGCATGGTGATGGAAGGGTTGTTACATATCATCAGCTTGAAAAGCAAAAAGATTCAATCTCAAGAAAATATGAGGATGAAAAGCTTAAAAATAGAATCAATCAAGATACTCATGTTGATAGAGAAATGTTTGAGAAATTGTTGTTTGAAAATGAAAAATTAAAAGATAGAATTGATGTTATAAAATCAACATATCATATACAAATTATTAAGGAAAAGGATGGATATCGATTATTTTCTCCTGTAATAGATTCTGCATTGGTATTATTACCTTACTATAGAGATATGTTGAAATACAATAATAAAGATCATTGTTGGTCGATAAAAATAGTAAGATAAATGAGATTCAAAATGAATAATAGTACCCCCCACATCAGCAAAAGTAAGAGAAAATTACTCTTCGCTGGATGGGTTGCGTGCTTACGCTGCTGTAGGTATTGTGCTGATGCACGTTCGGGCTAATCTTATGATTAAGCCAAGTGATAACATCTTGACTGGCAATGTGATTCCGTGGTTCACAAATTTCACATTACTGTTCATGATTATAAGTGCGTTCAGTATGTGCTGTGGATATTATGAACGAGTAAAGTCGGGAGCAATAACTCCTGCGAAGTTCTATGTTAAGCGCTATCATCGTACCTGGCCATTCTTTGCAATGATGGTGATGATTAGCTTTGCGATGGAACCATCCTGGAGTACGTTTTGTCAAAGCTTTGCAGATTTGACAATGTGCTTTAATCTCTTGCCTAATCCAAATATTGAAGTGATAGGTGTAGGATGGTTCTTAGGTACGGTATTTACGTTCTATATGCTTTTCCCTTTTTTTACTTTCCTGTTGGATAATAAGAAGAGAGGATGGATGGTACTGGTGTTATCACTGCTATTCTGTTATATAGCAATAGATACTTTTAATAATGGTAATGGATTCTGTCGTAGTAATATTATTAATAGTGCTCCTTTCTTTATCTCTGGTGGTATGATTTATCTCTATCGTCAGGGTATCAAGAATTGGGTGGAGAAACATTGGATCATAGCTTTAGCATCATGTCTTGTACTTACCATATTAAGATTTGTTGTTGATATCAAAGGTTTGTTTATCTTGCCAGAACTCATTGTATTTGCAGCTTGGCTGATTTACGCCATAGGTTCCAAGGATATTGTGTTGAACAATAGGGTGGCTAAGTATCTGAGTGGTATTAGTATGGAGATTTATCTCTGTCACATGATGTTTTTTAGGGTGGCAAGTATGTTTCATTTAGAAAGATCCATCCATAATAATGATATGCTCTATGTAGCAACTTGTATTGCAACATTGATTGGTGCGATATGCTTTTCGCACGTTATCAAATATTATGTGTTTCCCTTTGTGGGAAGCAAATTAAGTTCTTATAAGAAATGAAGATTTTATTAGCAAATAAGTTTTATTACCGCCGTGGCGGTGATTGTATCTATATGCTCAATCTGGAAAAGCTGCTGAAGGCGCATGGGCATGAGGTGGCGGTATTTGCCATGGACTATCCGAAGAATCTGGATACGCCTTGGAAGAAATACTTTCCAAAGAATATGAGCAAATTGATGGCTTTTACCCGTCCGTTTGGTGATGGGGAGGTGAAGAGCAAGTTCTCGCAACTACTGAATGACTTCAAGCCAGATGTGGTGCATCTGAACAATATCCATACGCAGCTTTCTCCGCTGATTGCCAAGTTGGCGCATGAATTCGGGGCAAAGGTGGTTTGGACATTGCATGATACCAAACTCGTTTGTCCTTGCTATACCTGCATGAGAGATGGCAAGTGGTGCGAGGAGTGCTTTACGGATAAACTGGCAGTGGTGAAGCATCGCTGTATGCCTGGAAGTATCCCTGGAGCTATCGTGGGTTATCTGGAAGCTAAGAAATGGAACAAGGAGGTGCTGCAGAAGTATGTGGACTGGTTCCTTCCACCATCTAAGTTTATGATGGATACCTGTGTGAAGGGCGGTTATTCTCCCGAGAAGTTCAGAGTGCTCTGCAACTTTATCGATGTGACCAAACTCCCTGAGGTTTCTGCTCAGACTCAGATAAAGAAAGACTACTATGTCTATCTGGGACGAGTGAATGAAGTGAAGGGTGTGAGAACCTTGTGTAAGGCGGCTGCTCAGCTCGATAAGAAATTGATAGTGATTGGTGACGGTGAGTTGCTTCCGGAACTGAAGGAAACTTATAAGAACTGTTCTCATATCGAGTTTAAGGGCCTGATGCAATGGGAGGAGTTTATGCCTATCCTTCAGAAGGCTCGCATGATGGTGCTTCCTGCTGAATGGAGTGAGAATAATCCACTGACCGTGATTGAGGCACAAAGCCTTGGCACGCCTGTTTTAGGTGCAAATATTGGTGGTATTCCGGAACTGATAGAGGAAGGTGTGAGCGGTATGACCTTCACGTCGTGTGATGTTGGGGATTTAAAGGATAAAATCCTCAAGATGTTTGAACATCACTTCGACTATGAGGCGATTGCGAAGAATGCCATCGAGAGGTATTCTAGTGAAGCTTACTATGAGAAGCTGATGAAGATATATGAAAAATCGTTTTGAGCGAATTTTCGGATAAATACTGTTAAAAGTGATAGGATAATGATGTGAGTTCATTAAATTATCCTTATCTTTGCAGAAACGTTATAAATGAAACATAAGACTATGCAACTAGAATTTGAAGGACAGACTCATAGTATTGATGCCAATACTCTAGTGAATATTTTGATTCACTATCAATCTGTTGTCACTGAGGCTAACAAGCAACTCAGTGGGGGCGCTCGTGAGGTTACGCTTAAGGTGAATGCCTTGAAGCAAGGCTCTTTCGTGGTAGATGTATCTGTGGCACAGAATATTGTAGAACAATTGTTCTCAAAAGATGTTGTAGAATACGTGGCTGCTTTGTGTGGTGTAGTAGGTGGTGTATATAAGCTATATAAGCATTTCAAAGGTAGGCCTGTCAAGACTAAAGAGGAGAAGAAAAATGCTGATACAATTCTTAAAATGGGAGATAATGTAAATATCACGATTAATACTTATAATCAGCAAATTGTAAGACAAGCAGTCTCTAAATCAATGGAAACAGCAAATGATGATCCAAGTGTGGAAGGCTTCACTGTCAAAGGTGATGGTGGTGAGAAATGTGCTGAATTTGAGCGTAAGGAATTTGAGGATTATATTTATGATGGATTTGATACGGAAGATGCTGTGCCAGAGGAAAGAATTGAGGAGGAAATCACAACTCTTGTCATAGTTGGCTTAAACTTTGAACGTGGTTCTCGCTGGCAATTCATGTATAATGGATTTAAAATCTCCATGATAGTCAAAGATGATGCTTTGATGCAGAAAATTGATGAAGGTGAGAGATTTGGTAAGGGAGATGCCATCAAAGTGAAACTCAGAAGAGTGCAGAGGTATAACAAGGAATATCGTGCATACGAGAATAAGTCATATCGTATAGTTGAGTTTATTGAGCATATCATTCCTCAAAAACCTCTGAACCTATTCGAAGAAAAATAAGGAAAGGTCTATTTACTTTCTTGAAAAACACAAACTGAAATTTTATTAGATTTTTTTATACAATAATTAGGTTAGCAAGAGCTTTCGAAAGAATGTTCTTGCTAATCCTTTATACGTTTATTTTTTCACAAAACAATAATAGATTAATTTTATTATGGCAGAAAAGAAATTAAATGGTACTGTCATTGTAACTTATCGTTGCAATGCGCGTTGTTCTATGTGTAATCGTTACAAGGCTCCTTCTAAGCCAGAGGAGGAAATCTCTATAGAGACTATCAAGAAACTTCCTAAGATGTATTTTACCAACATCACGGGTGGTGAGCCTTTCATCCGTACGGATTTGAAGGATATCGTACGTGAGCTTTATAAGAAGAGCGACCGTATCGTAATCTCTACCAACGGCTTCTTCACCGACCGTATCATCGACCTGGCGAAGGAGTTTCCACAGATTGGTATCCGTATCTCTATCGAGGGCTTGGAGCAGACCAATAATGAAATCCGTGGCTTGAACAATGGTTTCAACCGTGGCTATACTACCTTGCAGAAGCTCTGTGAGATGGGATTGAAGGATGTGGGCTTCGGTATGACCGTTCAGGACAAGAACGCTCCTGACCTCGTGCCTCTCTATGAGTTGAGCAACAAGATGGGTATGGAGTTCGCTACCGCATCGCTCCATAACTCTTTCTACTTCGTTGAGGCTAAGAACATCATCCACGACCGTCCGATGGTGGCTAAGAACTTCGAGAACCTGGTGAACGAGCTCTTGAAGTCTAACTCTCCTAAGAAGTGGTTCCGTGCTTACTTCAACCATGGACTCATTAACTATATCTATGGTCAGAAGCGTCTCTTGCCTTGCGATATGAGTTTCGATACCTTCTTCATCGACCCATACGGTGATGTGATGCCATGTAATGGTACCAAGGATAAGGAGGTGATGGGTAACCTGAACCGCCAGACCTGGGATGAGCTTTGGAGTTCTCCAGAGGCTGAGCAGGTTCGCAAGAAGGTAAGACATTGCGACAGAAACTGCTGGATGATCGGTTCTGTTTCTCCTGCCATGCACAAGTACATCAAGACTCCTGCCCTGTGGGTGGTTAAGCACAAGCTGAAGAGCCTGCTCGGTATGAAGTACTCTATGTATGAGAACCCTATCTGCTGCGAGTATCGTGATGGTAAGGTGACTAAGGAACAGCTTGACAAGCTTTCTACCTGCGATATGAATGCCGTGGTAAACAACGGCCTTTCTGCCGATTCAAAGGAGGCTTTGAAGGGTAAGCGTGGAGAGGACATCGTGAACGCTGACGTGGCTAGCCAGGGTTATGAGGCAACCAAGAAGGAAACTGATAGAAATATTGAAATCAAGTAATCACTTGATTCTCTTATGATTGATAAGAAGCCACAGTGCGGAGAGCATCGACATCAAGATGATGCCGAAGTACTGTATGGCTTCTTTGATATAGTTTGAAATCTTATTCATGCCTGCAAAGGTAATACTTTTATTTTGAAAATCTCTAGTTTTTATGAAAATAGTTGTAACAGGTACTCGTGGGATCCCGAATATCATGGGTGGCGTGGAGACGCATTGTGAGGAATTGTTCCCTAGAATGGTGGAGCGTGGGTATGACGTAACGCTGATCCGTCGCTCGAACTATGTGAAGGATGACTTGCATGAATGGAAAGGTGTGAAACTGGTGACGATTCCTTCGCCCAAGAAGAAGAGTTTCGAGGCTATCATCCATACTTTCCGTGCCATCAAAGAGGCGAAGAAGTTGGGTGCTGATGTATTGCATATCCATGCCATCGGTCCTGCGCTGCTGGTTCCATACGCTAAACTGTTGGGTATGAAGGTGGTGTTTACGCATCATGGTCCTGACTATGACAGGGACAAGTGGGGATTTGCTGCCAAGACTATCCTGAAGATGGGGGAGCGGATGGGCTGCATGTTTGCCGATGATGTCATCGTGATCTCGAACGTCATCAAGAACCTCATTGCCCGTAAATATGGAAGGACTAAGAATGTACACCTTATATATAATGGTGTTTCTGAGCCTGAAATCTGCGACTATCCTGAATATTTCAAGGAACTGGGGATAGAGAAAGGCAAGTATATTCTGGGTATGTGCAGATTTGTGCCAGAGAAGAACCTGCATCATCTGGTGGAGGCGTTCGTGAAATGGAAAAAAACGCACACGGATCTCACGGATTCCACGGATATAAAGTTAGTGTTAGCAGGCGATACGGATTTCGAGGATGAGTATTCGTTGGGATTGAAGCAGATGGCAAGGGAGAATGGTGTGGTGCTTACTGGCTTTATCAAAGGTAGAAAGCTTCATTCGTTGTTGACGAATTGCCGTTGCTATTGTCTCCCTTCTTCGCACGAAGGTTTGCCGATTGCCCTGTTGGAGGCGATGAGCTATGGTGTAAAGGTGGTAGTGAGTGATATTCCTGCGAATCTGGAGGTTGGCTTACCAAAGGATGATTACTTCCATTGTGGCAACGTGGATGAACTTTCGGAAAAGCTCGGAAAGATTATCGAGACTCCATTGCAGCATGTGAATTACGACATGAGCAAGTATGATTGGAATCAGATTGCTGATGAAGTGGGAGGAGTGTATCAAGGGTTGAAGAAATAATGGTTGTATCAAAGCAACAAAAGATATTTAGGTGATCAGTATGGCAGATAATATATGGAATAAAATATAGATATTTCGGACGAACGGTTTCCGCTCTCCATTTTTATTAAGCTACTTTTCGGGGATGGAGCTTAGTAGCCCGATTTTACTATAATTGATATAATGAACGTAATAAAGACAGATATTGAAGGCGTACTCATCATTGAGCCTCGCCTGTTTAGAGATGCTCGTGGCTATTTCTTCGAGAGCTTCAGTGAGCGTGCGTTTAAAGAGAAGGCCTGATGGTGGTATCTCGATACTGGATGATTCTTTCGGAATCGATTGGCGCATTCCTACGGAACACGCTAATCTTTCCGAGAAGGATACGAAACATGAGGTGTTGAAGGACTTTGAAAGTCCTTTCGAATACTAAAAGAAAGAGGTTTACCTAAAAATATTGAGGTGATTTTTTCGAAAACCTACCCGTCCTTCCTTACCCTTAAGGAAGGCTCCACCTCTCACCCCGGCCCTCTCTCCTCAGGAGCGAGGGAGAAAACCGCCCTCCGGTGCTCGGAACCGCTACGCTCTAAGGTTGGCGGGGCATCAAAGCCCTCGCCATCTTGTGCGGGATGGGACCGCCGGGTGAGGGAAGTTCGCAATTTATAATTTACAATTAATAGTTTATAGGTTGCTGTTTACTGATGATTTTGGGGTAATTGGCTGATGAGTTGCAGATTTCTTTTGATATTCTTGGTGGTTTCGAAGAAAAAGCGTAACTTTGCGGTTAGAAATTAATAAAGTGAATTATTATGGCACAGATAGCAACAATGAATCAAGCTCAATTGCAAATCCTCGATATGCTGTCATTTATAAAGACTCCTGAGGCTTTGCGAGATTTGAATAAGGTAATCTCTGATTATTTTGTTCAGATGGCTGATGCAGAATTAGATAGAATGTGGGATGAAGGAACCTTGAATGAAGAACGTATCGAGAGTTTCCGTCATCTCCATGAACGTACTCCATACAATAAACCAACTTTATAGTCATTAGATTATTAAAATGAATATTGTATTGGACCTAAAATCCGCAACTATCATCCAATACACGATTAAGGGTAGATTTATGAGTCGTTAGTAGCAGCTTTCAGTAAAAAGCAACAGCACAACATCAATATGTAGCCACCATC
>NZ_JBQKHJ010000044.1:0-14335 GCF_052118345.1 Prevotella sp. LCP21S3_D2
AGCATGAGCCGCAATCCATGCGGGCACGGGATATATATACTTCTGATGCCTCCAGTCGCTTGAAGATTCTTTCCAAAGTCTCTCTTTGGTTGAAGCGCACGTTTGTGTTGCCGTCTCTATTTTCAATACCGACAATCATGTCGTTAATGACTGCCACACCTGGACTATAGCCCAGGAACTTCTTGTAGGTTGGTTTTGCATCATGCTTCTCTGTTTCAATGAACTGATGGTCAAAGTCAAAATCATACTCTTGACCGGATTTCAATTGACCAGTAGCAAGCAGGGCTTTGATCAATAAGCAGTTCATCTTGTCTGCAGTATTGAAATCATAGGAGTTGCCAGAAGCAGATTTATAGGTGATGTTCTTACAAGTCAGTTCTTCGATAGCACGCAATATGGTGTCTGCGCTGCAAGTGCGAAGAGTTGGATGAAGAGACAAATGTTTCATCAAGTGAGTTGTAACATCCTCAATACATGAGCCGCCACAAAGATATACGCACATCAGAGAGCGTAGAATTTCGCTATATTGATAACCAAACATAGTGCATCTCAATCCCAAGGTGGAATCTATGGTTTGAGCTAAAAGAGCATCAAATTGCTCCATAATAGAAAAAATTCCTCCAAAAGGAGTGAGTTTCTCAGATTTTATTTGTATCTTTGCCATGTCATATTAGAGTTTTGCTTGTCTTCTTTTCGCAACACTAAGGTAAGTGAAAATTCTGACATGGCAAAATCCTGGGCAACTTTTTGTTGCTCAGGCACTTATAAATAATGTTAAACTATAGTGTTGCGGAATTAAGGGATAATACTTTATATTCTATTTATGACGGAATATATTATTACCACCATAAACTATGCAACGTAAAAACCCGAGAAGGATCTCGTAAGAATTCGTACACCAGGTCGAAGAGGGAATAAAAATTATCAATTGTCTCCCACAAACAAAAAGTGCATGTAAGAATCAGATATCCTTACATGCACTTAATTAATCATTCGTCTTCAATAGCTACTGGCGGAATATCCCCCAACAGAGCACCCATTTCTTTTTGATCACGCCATACAAAAACATCATTGATGAAATTCATCAACTTACCATGTTGAACTTGTACATTTTGCTCTAACACAGTATAATAGTCAATATCATCTTCCTTTGACATTGCGGCAAGTTGAAGGTTCAAGTCATCAAGAGAGTTAAGTATAGAGTTGAGCTTATAATAAACCTGCTGGTAATATTGTCTCTTCTCTTTTTCCTCCAGATGAGTGGATTCCAATACAGCTCTTATATTCTCATCTTGCATAGAGTAATCAACTTCCTCCAATGGCAGGAAAGCATTAGCCGCTTCATCACCTGCCAAAATGAAAAACACTACTAATCTATCCCTTCCAATCCACATGTGATTAGGGTCATTCAGTAACCAGTTTCTGACTTTTCGAACAGATGGGATCGTTGAATTAAAACCAGAAATAATCTTCATCATAACCTAGTATTTAATCGTCAAAATTTAATCTACCCTGGACACCTTTGCCAGGCTTACTATACATGTATGGAATGTTGTAATCTTCATAAAACATCTTGCAAATGGAACCACATATCTTTCGTTCATTTTCACTGAAACCATCCTTCTTATATCTAAGAACGATCTTCTTCAGCTGCTTCGCCATTTTCTGAAGAATTTCAACTCTCTCTGACACAGAATCTACCTTTGCAACTTCCTTGCTGATAGCTGTAACATAATAATTAGACTGTTCTGTACGGAAATGAGCACGCAGACAAGTATGAATTATCGTTATTTGATCATTAAGTTTTTTACCATACCCCTCCGACATAATTTTTATCTGAGTAGGCGTAATCGGTTTCTTAACTCCCAAACGCGCAGTATTACCATTTGTCTCAATGATAAAGTAGTAAGAAGTAACAGCGCCTCTACTGTTCTTTTCCTTTACTTTATAGTCAAAGCAGACATCGCAAAGTCCTTTTTCATATAATGACCTGATGTCATCCTTTGCTTTATCAAGGACACGTCTCTTGAAATCAGAACCATTTTTATACTGCTCTTTTTGCTTGATATTTCCATTTTCATCACGAACCTCAAGAAGATTGAACATCTTTTTGATATCATGTACTGTCATAAAGAACACCTTATCTTCCTTGTTACGGTATTGGCAACAGAACTCATAGAAACGCTGAGAATACACACTCTTGAAGCTCATCTCAATATACATGTCAAAAACAGTAAATTCAGATGAGAGATTGGTGAAGTAGGGGAGGAGTACCGGAGTGATACCTACAGTATAGGTTTCATGATCAGGATGTTCATCCACATAAGACAATAAACCGGCATAAATACGGTGTCCATCTTTTGAATGGAATATCTTTTTTGAATCGGTTATATTCTTCAAAGCATTGAAAGCATAATCCAAATTTGAACTATGACCAGAGACACACTCCAAGAGTTGGCTACGAGTGAGAGTAAGCTCGTATTTTTTAGGATCACCATCAGGTAAATCCTTGTTCTTTTGGATACCACGCAGTATTTGCAACCAACAATTTCTTTCGATAGCTGAAAGATTGCTGATTGCCTGTGTCACATCGTTCGGTTGCGATATGAAGTAGTGTTGGTTATCAGTGATAACCAATCCATCTACCTTTTTAGGGCGGCCAGGTATCTTTTTTCCTTTCTGGTCAACCTCTTCAGCAAAAGGAATAACTTCTGCGACGACTTCTTCTATATTATCATTATTTTTTGTCTTAGCCATATCTCTAGCTTTAATTTTTTGGCAAAAATACATAAATTCTACGACAATCTATTTTTTCTAGTCGCAAATTAGATATTTTTAACCTCTTTAAGACCGAAATAGTTTAAAATGGATAGGGTATAAAAGTTTTGATGAACAGGAATCACTTATAACCCATTGTGGATCACCATCTAAAGTTGAAGATTATCAGAATCTTAATTCCATGTATAGAGAATAAGTACGACTATATTATAACTTAATTATGATTGAAAATAAATAAGGATAAGACATAGTTTTTATAATATTGTCGTAAATAGATTCATTCAATATCTGTTTTGTAAGGAGCTCAATATAACTTGAACAATAACAAACATGATGATTGCACATTGTATCAATGACTTATGTAAAATAGTACATCAAATACAACTACGACAAAATTATAAGCAATATTATGAAGTAGATTGTATTTGGTAGATAATAATAAGGAATCGTATTATGGGTATAAATTTATCGAATATGACTTAATGGTCTAGTTTGTTTAACCATAACATCTTAACAATTTGGTAGTTAACATAGTAAATGCGACAAAATTAGAAGATATAAGAAGTGAATGAAAAAGAGAAGATTGCTGCGACGAAATAATAATGATTATAATAAAGATGAATCAATAAAAGACGATAATATAAATAAGTCGTAAATAAATTCATTTGAAATATAATTTTGTCGCTGTATAGCTATTTCTTCATCTAAGGTATAAGACTCATTTGTTTGCTACCAGTGAGTGGAGTCTGCTGATAATTAGAGATAGCAACAGCTAGAATTGGATGATGAGTAGCATAATGGTGAGGTGTTTGTTAAGGCGCGACTAAATTATAAGGAGATTCTGGATAGGCACTGAGATACGTAATGTTTGTAGGTAAGCTTTATAATTTTGTCGCAACAGATATTATAAATATCTGTGAATCAATATTCTATGTTTATGTAGAACGATACTTGCAACACAAGCTGAAAGTACCCTTCCATTGTTTAAGTATGCGACGAAATTATAATGAGTAATATATCAAATAAAGGCATTTGCAACGAAATTATAATAATGTCGCAAATCAGTTTATTTACTTTATAATATTGTCTTATCAACGTTATTGTTTTATAAGAATCTACTGGATTAAGAGTACAGTTGCTCACTTCAGAGCAGAGTAATCAAGACTTGCTTATGTTCTCTTGATATATCTGATAGCTTCTTGTTAAGCCCATAACTTGTTAGAAGTAATAGTTATATAGTCCGTTGCTGCGGCAAAATTATAAAGCTATATACGTCTGGGGCGTAACTGCTACACTAACTCTACGACCAAATTATAAATCCCATAGTTAATGTTCCTTCTCACGGTATAAGTTTGAAGGTTGACTGTACAGCTTCTCATTATAGATTAGTTTCTGTTATAATGTTGTCGTATCTGTATTTGAGCATGTTGAATGCTGTTATAACATATAAATACATAAAAGTACATATTTTAACACGCATGAAAGTCTGCTCTTTCTTTGTATGGCTTGGCCTTCCAAAATCCTCCCACAACCAGGCCATAATCCACTCCATATTGTGAAATGGGGGAGAGGAAGACCTACCTAAAAGTCTTTCATGTCCCCTGCTCATTTTTATTTCTTTATTTTGGGCTTATTATTTTCAGCGCTTATAACTTATTGTAGGTGAGTGTTATAGAGTGTGTTGGTGCGACAAAATTATAAGATGCTAAGACAATATTATAAACTTAGGTGCGATAAAATTATAAGTATAACCCTAAAAGGTGCGATAAAATTATAAAGCTAATAGTTAGCGGTATTTAACTCTTTACCATAGGTTTCTAAATTCGTTCAGGGCTGGAAGTTTAGTAGATAATGAGTCCAGTTTCTTATTTCTGATCGGCTTCTTTTCATGTTGCCACACATATCCAATAGCTTCTTAATAGCCCATAACTTGTTAGATGTTAGAATTATATAGTCCGTTGCTGCGACATAATTATAAAGCTATATACGCCTGAATCGTCATAGCTCCCTAAACAGTGCGACAAAATTATAAGGCTTATAGTTGGTGTAAGCTTGAAGGATGGTGGTACAGCTTCTCACCATAGATTAGTCTCAGTTATAATGTTGTCGTATCTGTATTTGAGCATGTTGAATGCTGTTGTAACATATAAATACATAAAAGTACATATTTTAACACGCATAAAAGTCTGCTCTTTCTTTGTATGGCTTGGCTTTCCAAAATCCTCCCACACCCAGGCCATAATCCACTCCATATTGTGGAATGGGAGAGAGGAAGACCTACCTAAAAGTCTTCCATATCCCCTGCTCATTTTTATTTCTTTATTTTGGGCTTATTATTTTCAGCTTTTATAACCAATTGAAAATAAGTATTATAGAGAGTGTTGGTGCGACAAAATTATAAGATGATACGACAAAATTATAAGTATAACCCTAGAAGGTGCGACAAAATTATAAAGCTAATGGTTATGGTTAGTTAACACTAATGCTTTTCCATTATATTCTTATAGGGCTAGAAATGAGCCTTCAGATCGGGTTCTTTTCATGTCGCCACAGTAATCAAGGCTTGCTTATGTTCTCGTGATATATCCAATTGCTTCTTGAATAGCCCATAACTTGTTAGATGTTAGAATTATATAGTTCCTTGCTGCGTCAAAATTATAAAGCTATATACATAGCTACCCCCAAACAGTGCGACAAAATTATAAAGCCTATAGTCAATGTTCCTTCATGTTCTGTTAGTTTGCAGGATGATGGTACAGCTTCTCACCATAGATGAGTTTCTGTTATAATGTTGTCGTATCTGTATTTGAGCTTGTTAGCATGCAATGATAACATATAAATACATAAAAGTACATATTTTAACACGCATAAAAGTCTGCTCTTTCTTTGTATGGCTTGGCCTTCCAAAATCCTCCCACATCCAGGCCATAATCTCCTCCATATCGTGAAATGGGGGAGAGGAAGACCTACCTAAAAGTCTTCCATGTCCCCTGCTCATTTTTCTTTCTCTATTTTTGGCTTAATATTTTCAGCAAGTATAACTTATTGAATATAAGTATCATAGAATGTGTTGGTGCGACAAAATTATAAGATACTGCGACAATATTATAAAATTAGCTGCGACAAAATTATAAGTATAATCTTAGCAGGTGCGACAAAATTATAAAGCAATTTGTTAGTGGTATTTAACTCTTTGTACACGCTTATCATGGACTTTTTAGCTTCTGACGGAAAGATCCTGATGTCGTATCTTCTGTTCTTGGCTTTGGGATTGGGCGTTGTTTAAAGGTAAAGGTGCGACAAAATTATAAGCTCAGTATGTTTCGATACTGGTGTTCTTCCATCAGCTGTAATAGTATGCTTCAATGAATCGTCTGCCCCCGATTTTGATTATAAAATTGTCGTAGTTAAGTAGGATGAAGACTGCTTGTGCGACAAAATTATAAAGGAAATACTCCCATAAACTGTCTTTTTCAGTGGCTCGATAAAAATATAGTCCGATGAAGATGCTCATTTTGCCTGTTTTTAGCCGCTCTAAGGCAAGATAACACAGATGGAGTATAGTTTTAAGCAATGCTTCTCAAAAAGGCTCTGACGGCGTTTTTCTAGTTCAAAAATAATAGGGAGGCTGATACGGTTCTAAACTTAAAGACAGAAATCTCCCAGGAAAGTTTGATTTTTCCAAGTATTTTCGTACCTTTGCCGAAAAAAGTAAGCATATGAGTTATATCGAGAAACATTTGACTGATGTTTTGCCTGAGCCAACGTCTCACCATATCGGTGTGAAGCAAGTATTGTTGGCCAATGGGGAAACTTCTACGGCAGTCACGCAGATTGCTAAGAATACCTTGAAAGCTGGTGAGAAAGTTGAGGAGCATGTTCATCCTACGATGGATGAGCATTATCTTTGTTTCTCTGGAGAAGGTGTCCTTTGGGTAGAAGACAAAAAAATAGCTTTCACCAAGGATACTTATATCTTGGTGAAAGCTGGAAGCAGACATTATCTGGAAGCTTTGTCTGATATTTGCTTCCTGACAATGGGAATTGCTACAGAATAGTACTGCTGTGTTCAATGAGCATGAGCAACAAACAGAAAAAGTACAGTTTCAGCAAAGATAATGGCTGGAACCCCGTACTTGAATTTCAAATGCTGGGTTTTGTGATGCCAAATTCTCATGCCTGCAAAGGCTCCTATAGAACCGCCCAATATGGCAAGTATGAGTAAGGTTGCCTCCGAAATCCTCCACTTGCCATGTTGGGCCTTCCATTTGTCAATTCCATACGTCAAAAAGGTAATGACATTGATGAGAACCAATATGATGCATAGTTCCTTCATCATGATTTCGTTCCTTAAAAACTAAGTCTCATCTGATACCATGCAACTCCTCCATGTGTAGAGGTGGACAAACCTTCGTTCTTGAAGCCGAACTGTTCGTAGAATGAAATCTTTTCTTTCTTGCAGGTAAGAACAATACCGCTTTTCCCTTCCTCCTTAGCATGTAGGATGAATTGGTTCATCAGCCGGCTGGCGCATCCTTGGTGCTGAAAAGAAGGATGTGTCACTATACCAAATACCATTTGCCATTTCCCGTTTTCTTTGCAAAATGCAGGATCTTCGTACATTTCATCCATCAGGTCCTGTTCTTCCGTAACTGGGCCATTGATGAAGGAAATGATCTTTCCATCTTGTTCCAACACCCAAAAATGAGAAGGGTAGGCATTCAGTCTCCACCTGAAGGTTTCCTTTGTTGCTGCCTCTGACTCTGGAAAGCAAGAAGCTTCAAGCTGACTGATTTCATCAAGATCAGCAATGCTTGCCGTTCTCATCTTCTCATTTTTAGAAGTTAAACGACCGTATAGGGTGATGGCATCGGTCATGATTTCATCGTGGTCAAATGCCAATTCCGGCAGGTCTTTGAGCAGGAACCATTCTGCCTTGGCTGCATCGTCTTGTCCCTTGACCTCATATGGCTTGTCCACAATGGCAAGGTAGGCCACTGATAGGGTTCTTCCACGTGGATCTCTATCCACCTTGGAATATACTCCAATCTGGTTCACTTGGGAAATTCCAAGTCCGGTTTCCTCCTTCAGTTCACGAATGGCACACTGCTCTGTGGTTTCATCCATGTTCATGAATCCCCCAGGAAAAGCCCATTTGCCCTTGAAAGGTTCGTTTCCACGCTGTATGAGCAAAACCTTGGTTTCTGCTTCTCTGGTGAAGACAGCGCAGTCTGCTGTTACTGCAGGCCTTGGGTATTGATACGTGTAACTCATTGTCTTATAGTTTAATCTGTTATTTAAAAATCCAGTTCATCTAAGATAAGATCCAGTTCATCGAGTTCTTCTTCCTTCGTTGCCCAACTGGTCACAAATCGGCAGATGATTTCAGTATCACTCTTTCTTTCCCATATCTCAAATGCCACTCTTTTTGAAAGAGCCTCATGGAGGGTAGGGGAGAGCACGACAAACTGCTGGTTGGTAGGAGAATCGTAGGCAATGGCGATGCCATGCTTCTTGAAGATACCTCGGATGCGAGCGGCCATGGCGATGGCATGGCGAGCTACCTTGAAGTAAAGCTGATCCGTAAACAGGGTGTCAAACTGGATGCCGAGCATTCTGCCCTTGGCCAGTAAGGCTCCATGACGCTTTACAGTGGTGAAGAAATACTTCGGTGCATTCATACCCGAGAAAACCACAGCTTCGCCCATCATGGCACCCACCTTGGTTCCACCAATATAGAAAACATCACAATGCTTGGCAAGGAATGGCAGGTCGTAGTCGCATGCCTCAGATTCCAAACCATATCCCAGTCTTGCTCCATCGATAAAGAGACGGAGGCCGTATTTCTGACAGGTAGCATACAGGGCGGTCAACTCTTCCTGGGTATAAACCATTCCAAATTCAGTTGGCATTGAGATATACACCATGCCAGGCTGTACCATGTGAGGATGTGTCTCGTCGGCAAGGAAAGAGTCCATGTAAGAAGCCAGGGTGCTGGATGATAACTTACTGTTCTCTCCTGGCAGCGGGATGACCTTGTGCCCAAAAGCTTCTACTGCTCCCGATTCATGTACCTCAATATGTCCTGTCTCCACACAAATAACACCTTCACATCCCAGTAGAAGGGAGTCAATCACTGTGGTGTTGGTCTGCGTACCGCCTACCAGAAAGAACACATCAGCATTCTCATTGCCCACGGCCTTGCGAATCTTCTCTTTTGCAGCCTCAGAGTATGGGTCAAAACCATAACCGGAGGTCTTCTCACTGTTGGTCTTGCCAAAAGCCTCCAGTATCTCTGGCAACATACCATTGTTGTAATCACTTTCAAATGAAATCATATCTTGTCTTTTATCCTTAAATGACAAGCAGCCTTATTCTTTTAACTACTTGATGTATAATAATTTAATGTTTTAATTGAGCAGAAAAGCCTTAGTCTTTCCAGCTTCTTCCCCCATATGGGTGAAGTTGCAACTCAATTTCTTGGTCTTCTTCATATCTCGATCAGCCTTCAGTTCCAGGTTGATTATCTGCTCCTTTTGCAGAGGGTCTGCTATATGCAGCCAAACCTTGCCATCAGCCTTTCGGCTAACCATGAGAGCACATGGAACATCCACCTTGATTCGTATGTTTGAATCCCTGTATTGTCCCTTGGCATGGAATATCATCTGCCAGATGCCCAGTTCAGAATGCCAAACAGCCTGAAGGTTCCTGGTATTCTCCAGTATCAGAACCTTCCTATTTCCATCAGCCAGATATGTAAATGTACAGCCTTTATAATCGAAGTCTTGGTTGACTGTGGTCATCACATCGTATGGAGACCTCGAAGTGATGCCGGCACTGAGACATACCACTTCATGATCAAAGAAGAACTAGGCCTTGCGCGCCTGTGTATGGATACTACCATGTGTATCATTATAAAATAGGTAGTAGCTCCATAGAGGGAATCATTTACGCCACCAGCTAACTGTGAGGTGCCGCGAAGTTTCCAGGCATTTTTCCCTAGCGGAACATCTGGCATCTGTGGAGCCGTAGTACCAGGAATACGTGTCCAGTTCCAGGCAGGGAAGATGTTGAAGTATTCATCACCTGTCTTCACAATCGCATTACTGCCATCAGAAACGAAATTACCGTTTCTCTCAGTAGAATTACCTACCGGATAAGTAATCAATACCCCGATGAGACCGACTACTTCCTCTCCTGCTTCAAACAAGAGCGGCAGTGAATCGAGACTTTCTGAAAACGCTTGCAAAAGTACTGATATTTAGTGAAATCAGGAAAAATATGGCAATAAATAATTTTAAAATGGTATATTTGACCATGTTACTTTCTGTTCTGTAGTCAGTAGAACCTGCTGTATAGACAACAGAATCATTCATCCAGAAAGCCTTAAGCAATGACAATGAAAGCCAGATTCTATCAAAATCCGGCTTTAATGAGAAAATCATTCTTCAGTTTGCTTCAGAATCTCTGTCCATTCCTCAGGAGAGTAAGCTGTAACAACTGCAAGCACTGAAACACCAAGAACAAATAGTAACATCATAATTTAAGAATCGTTTTCCGTGTGATCCCACGACAGACCTGCTGCAACTAGTAAATAATGATAATCCCCTTCTCCCCAAATCCTAGAGATTACAAGGTGATAGGCTTTTTACGTGCAAGCAAGTACGATAAATACGAGTAAACATGATGCAAGGAATTTCTGTATTTTTTTTCGGTAGCTACCGGCTGCTTAGACAAAAAATCAGAAATAACCTTCAGGTGGTACTTGCAGGTTTACGTTTATCGTAACTTTGCAAAGTAAAAACCTGGCTCCTTGATATTGGATATGGGAGCGATAAGGCGATGGTAAGAATCATCGTTGCAGTAGGTAAGGTGTCTATATTCGCGATACCTATCAAGAAGTTATTGTGAAGACCATCTGTTGCTGTGACTCCGGAAGTGGTATCAATGGCTTTCAACTGGATAATCATGCAAACAAATGTCATTTTCAGATGGATTCTGTCAGAAATCTCTAGTTTTGGCAAAAAAAGATGCAGGTGTGAACAAAAAAGACACACCATAGCAATATCTTTGCAAGCGAAACGTTATCAAAACAATTAATGTAATATACAAATATGGCATTGAATCAAACCAACAAGCTCGTGTGGATTGTGGAGACCATCTATCGGGCACATAAGATTTCCTTCGAGGAACTGAACCGCCGCTGGATGGACAATGTGGATTTGAGCGGAGGTGAGGAGATGTTGAAGCGCACCTTCCACAAGTGGAAGTGGAATATCTTCGACACCTTTGGCTTGTCAATAGAATGCGAAAAGACAGCACCTTATAGGTATTATATCGCCAATGAGAATGACATGAAGAGTGGAAGCATTGGGAATTGGCTATTGAGTACACTGTCAGTGAGCAACTTTCTTCTTGAAAGCAAATCAATCAAAAACAGGATTATCCTTGAAGACGTGCCCAGTGGCAGGGAATATCTGGAGCTCATCATTGATGCAATGAAGAAGAATCGCTTCATTCATATCACCTATTTCACCTACTGGAAAGGAAGCACGCACGATCATTATGTGATGCCATTGTGTGTAAAGCTTTTCCGTCAGCGCTGGTATATGGTGGGACGTAATTGGCCGGCAGAAAAAGACATCGTCTTCTGTCTCGACCGGATTCAAGACTTCCGTCTTTCGAGCCATACCTTTAAATATCCAGAAGAGTTTGACCCGCAGGAATACTTTGAGGGTTGCATCGGTGTAATGCCCGGCGATGATTGCGACATGGAAAAAGTTAAAATCAAGGTCAGTGCCAGTCAGGCCAACTACCTGCGTGACCTTCCTTTGCATAAGTCACAAAAAGAGACTAAGCAGACAGATGGATACAGCATCTTTGAATTGTATCTCAGACCGACATTCGACTTCCAGCAGGAACTGCTTTGGAATGGTGAATACCTTGAAGTTCTTGAACCTTGTTGGCTCCGTAAGGAGATAGCCGGAAAGGTAAAGAGCATGTGGAACAAGTATAAGGAGGACAAAGAGAAATAAAATTATTGAAGTAACTCTATGGCCAGGACGGACACAAACGCATTGCCGACAACACTCTCGTCGCTCTCACACTGATGATTGCCGAGAGCCGCACAGAAGAGAAGGATGTGATGGTGAAAGTGGTGGTCAATCTAATCAATAAGAATAATCAGTAGCATAATCCTGGCAGATTCTTATGACAGTATTACACTAAAATTGGCTTATAGAGCCATTGAAATATTTAATAAATAATAAATTTATACAAATGAAAGTATATACTCACTTTATCAAAATTGACGAGAACGACGGGTACCGATGGAGAACCCTCCTGCAATTTGGAAACTCGTGGGATTGTATAGGCTCAGTTGTCATGAAGAACCCAGGTTCTTCAAAGATGGTCGATTCTGAGCCTATTTCAAATGATGTAATCATTAAAAACCTTAAAAAATATCAGGACATAGAATTGCCATGGTATGAGTTTTCAGAAGATACTACGATGAAATGTATCGCAGAGTTGTTCGCTTACAAATGTGGGCTTACAAGCCCTGATGCATTGTCTGGAGTAATCCAGATTTTTAATATCTTTTACATCAAAGAAGCTGACTTAGAGAGAGCAAAATCTAAAGATGCGAAATATGGTCTTCCCAACATTTTTGCATCAGAACAAGCTATGAGCGATTACGACATTAACCATCTTTTGCCTCCTGTGTATCTTGGTTTTGGGAAATTGGCATTTGATAAGCACTATAGAGATAGATGTGAAGGATTCTTTAATGTAGCTATTAAAGATTTCAATTGTCTGTATCTATCGCACACTTATTCCAATAACTCATTTTATCATCCGCTCTATTTGATGCGATATGGAAAAAGTACAGAAAATGGAATAAAGACTTTGCTCAGATTTAAACAGAATACACTTTCACCGGAAGGATTAGAGAATGCCATAAAGGATTTGATGGAAAAAAGAGCCATTGACAACATGACTGAACAAGAATCAAACCTAAGATGGCAATACATCTATGCCTGCCTTAATATATTCTGTAAAAATACGATGAGTTTGAAACTTCTTGAAGAGTCTAAAGATAGTACTAGTTTCTATATTCCAGACGAAGAAGGTAAATCCGATATTATCGTCTCGCTTGTGAATCAAAAGGGAGATAAATCTGTTGGAGTAAGGTATTCTATAAAGAACCATGTGAAAGATAAAAGATTTGATGCTGCTTCCAAAAAGCTGACAGAAATTGACAAGTCATTCACGCCGATGTTAAATACTAATGGCAACGTAATTTGGATAGGCAAGCTTGGCCTTACCAATCGCTTGAAGGATATCGATGCTTTCATCAGAGAGATAAAAGAACTGATTAGGAAGGTTGTTGAAGAGCTACAAAATATTATTTAGAGAAGTTCTCGCCAATCTTTCTGGGGCTATGGACATATTCGCATAGCCCCATTTAAATTTTGGTATCAAATTTAAAATCTATTCTCAATGACGTATAAAGAATTTCTCAACATTGTTACCTTTGAAGAGGTGGCGCCGCATATAGTGAACATGTATCCCGAAGCAAAAGACTGCCTCGGATGGTTTAAGCTACATTATGATATGCTCAAACAGATGACTCCTAAACGTCATGATGATTCCAATGGTGATTATTTTTGATTACAATCCAGATTTAGGTCAACAGATAGAAATTACGGTAGTCGCTACTGATATTTCTGTATCGAAATAATAGTCTTGAAGTCTAATCTCTCATTTTCTTGAAGGTAGTGCCCATATTTAGCATACCTTATGCCGACCTTTGCACCATCAATTATAAAGACATTGAAATATAATCGTTATGGTACAGATGGCGAATGACGAATCCATGCGCAATATCCTCGAAGAGGGAGCCTGGATGAAGTCACTCATCAGTGGTATTAATAAATATAATACATAAAATTCATAGATTATGGCACTTTGGAAAATTTCAGTTAAGAGAAGCGGCAATGCCGCTTGTAAGGACAAGAGACAACGCCTTGAAAAAGGCATGTTTGTGGAGACGAGCACCGCATCAACTACACCGCCTATCGATGTAACTCGTGAACAACCCATGCTGGCTCAATTATTCCTGAGCAAATATGGTATTGAAATAGCTCCTTATTGCATGACCCGCTCATATTTCGATTGTGAGAAGATGGGTTGATCTGAACTACTCACAAGCTAAAGACTTGTGGTATCCTACTTCGTCATGGAAAGCTTGCGAGCAAGACTTACGACCTCTTAGTCTTCAAGTTTTGCCCACTGCTGTAATGTGGCTAAGTTACAAAAGAGTGGGGAACTAAAAAAGTTCTCCACCCTTTCCCTTAAATTTTTTATGATGAGTTTGCATTAACTCACTTTCAAATGGGTTCATTGCTTTCACATTGCATCTTTCACTGGTAAAAATAGGCTTCTCGTAACTACTCAGCACCCCTATGGGCATGAGTAATCGTCTTACTGTTGTACTACAGCAAGAATTGCATTGAATTTAGAATTTCCGTTCTTCATAGCAGTTTCAGCAATGGAG
>NZ_JBQKHJ010000045.1:0-12830 GCF_052118345.1 Prevotella sp. LCP21S3_D2
CTCAGATTTACGGGCAGAGGTATCTCGACTTCATTCCAAGGCAGATGATTATGAAAAGGCAAATGCCTTGTTGGATATAGCAGACAAGGCTCAGGTTGATTATAAAACTATCATCGAGGTTCTCCTTCATAGAAAGTTTGCTCATAACTCAGATTTGACCAAGCTCTTGAATGGTGTATTGGATACATCCGATGCTGAGGTCAATGAGTTGGGGCTTGATGGATTGAAAAAGAAAATCAGTGATGCTGCTGACGAGGCGTTGGATGAAAAGCATAAGGCTGAAGAGTCTAAGGCATCTTCAGCCCCAGAGCAACCAGCTGTAAAACTGCCTAAGAAAACAGAAAAAGAAAAGCAGGAATCAGATAGTCAACTCCCTCGCAAGCGTTATACAACAACAGCTAGGGTCTTGAAGTCCTTCGGTATAGATAAATCTGATCTTCCTGAGAATGCAAAGGTTATCATACGTAAGGGTAAGAAGGACATGTGGGTAGTCCGTCTGTTCTTCTATCAGAAACAAGAGGTTTATTGTAAGGAATACAAGATAGCACGCTTTAATGTACCTGGCTCTGATCCTCAGAGCAGCAAGTATCCTCAGAGTATCATCAAGGGTAATCCTTTGATGCCATCCTTCTGTAGGTTCTATCTGGAGTCGAAGTTTGCCTATCATCTCTCCGAAAACCGCTTGTTGGATATGTTGTCACAGATGGGTATGAAGGTAGCTCAGTCAACCTTGAACGGTTGGATGCAGCAAATCATGACTTATCTTCGTGAACGCTTGGGGCCTGTGATGCTTGAGCGTATCCGTCAGTGTGTCTATACCCAGAATGACGAGTCAAGAATCGTGGTTCGCAGTCGTGAGAGTAAGGAAGACAAGTTTAAGTACAATGTGGAGTACATCCATGCTGCCCTCTCCATGGAAGCCAAGCTTTGTGTGATGGAATATAAGGAGGGTAGCCGTAGTCACAGTGTGCAGGAAGACGCCATCTTCAAGGACTCTTGTATAAGGGTGTTTACTGCAGACAGGGCTGTCTTGTATGAGACAATTGAGAAGGATTTGGAGGAAATGGGACTGGTGCGTACAGCTTGCTGGTTCCATGCCCGCCATCGCTTTGTGGATGCTTATATCTCTGACCATCGTGTGCGTGTAATCATCTTGATGATGAACTACCTCTTCCAGATAGAGCGAGAGTCGAAGATACGCAAGCATACAGCTAAGCAGCGACGCCGATTTAGACTTAAGTACAGTGCATCGATTGTTGGCAAGTTGATGAAGTTGTTAAAGAAGATCAAGCTTGATTCTTCTTATGGTGCAATGGTTCAGCGAGCAGTCAACTATGTACTTGATGACGAGAAGGCCTTCAAGGTGTTCTTGCAGGATGGTCGTGTCGAGATGCATAACAATGCGGTCGAACGAATGTTCCGCCACTTGGCTATGGGTAGGCGAAACTGGATGCATACCGGTAGCCATTTAGGTGCGGAAAACATAGCTTTTATGTTCTCACTTTTTGAGAGCTGCAAGTTGAATGACATTAATTTTGGCGATTATATAGAAGATATACTCACCCGACTGATGGAGGGGGAGCAAGACTTCATGTCCCTAATCCCATGTAATTATAACTCGAACAAAAAGGTGAATGTCAAGGCTGCCTAATAGGCAGCTCTGGCAATACCAATTAATAATATGCTTTTTTTGAAAAATTGTTGGATGTGCTAACTGCTGAAAATCAGTAGTTACGTTCTAACGGTGATTTACAAGTATTCCAAGCCGATGATTGCTATACATTCCATACCTCTGAAGGACGTAAGTTATTATGGCATTATGTCGGGTTGTTGGGAAAATCGTGATGAGACAGTGATGAATATATCACGGTTCTGTGAGAAACCAAAAGTTTCTTATGCGGAAGACCAGCTTGCCGTTAAAATGCATAACGGAGAACAGAGATACTATTCGGTCTTCGGACAGTATGTGTTGACTCCAGAAGTCTTCGAGCAGTTGAAAAAGAACATCAACGATGGCGTGGTAAGCGAACGAGGCGAGGTGGAATTGACCACAGCCCTGGAACAAGTGAGAGGTAAATATGGATTGATGGGAGTACAGTTGGACGGAGAGATGTTTGATATGGGAATTCCTCAAGCCTATAGAAATTGTATAACTAATTTTGTAAGATAAATAAGATAAAAACGATGACAAACAATAAGAAAACATTAGTTTATATAGATGGTGCTAACCCTGAAGACAAACGTTCTTGGTCGGGTACTCCATATAACTTGGTACAACAGTTGAAGCGCAATTACGATGTAGAGACCATCTGGTTGCAGGAAACGAAGGCGGAAAAACTCTTTCGTCTCACCTATAAATTTTTTTGGCGTTTGCTGGGCAAACACAACGATCCTTGTTTTACCACGACTTATGCTAAGTTGAAAGGTCGAAGAGTAAACAAGCTTTTGGCAAGGAAAAAGTATGATGTAGTATTTTTCCGTGGTAGTAATCTTGCAGCTTATGCCAAGACCGACATACCTCAGAGAGTATATTTCAGTGATGCCTGTTTCCATCAGATGGTAGATTATTATTTCTTCCACCTTACGGATGCGAACATCAAAGATGGCAATGAGGTTCAGCGTAGAGCAATGCAGAATTGCAATGTAAATGTGTTTGCTAGCAATTGGGCTATGCGTGAAGCGGTGGATTTTTACCATATTCCAGAGTCAACATGCCATCTCGGTTACTTTGGCGCAAGTGTAGATACTGCGGAATTCAAGAAGCAACCTCACGACGAGAGTCTTGTGAACCTGTTGTTTGTAGGTGTAGAATGGGAACGCAAGGGCGGCGAGATAGCAGTGGAGTGTACCAAGCTTCTCAATAAGAAAGATACTTCAAGAAAATATGTGCTTCATTTCGTAGGTTGTCAGCCACCTTACGAGATAAAGGACGAGAACATCAAGTTTTATGGTTTCTTGAATCGTAACATTCCAGAGCAGGCCCAGAAAATGATAAGCCTTCGTGAGCAGGCCGATATCTTCATCCTCCCTACGAGAGCAGAGTGTGCTGGGATCGTATTCTGTGAATCCTCAGCCTATGGCATTCCTAGCATTACGTTTGATACAGGAGGCATTGGTGATTATGTGTTAAATGGTGAAAATGGTTATCGTCTGCCAATGGACAGCAATCCTGATGATTTTGCCAATAAGATTCTTGAAGTTCTTGCAGACAAGGGCAAGTTGCAGTATATGCAAGAAAAGGCAGTCGAGATGTACAAGGAAAGAATGAGCTGGGATGCCTTGGGAGATAGATTTCGAGAAGTGATAGGATAATATTCCTATGATACAACCAAAGATTTCAGTCCATGACTGGTATATTGTTATGCCGTCATGGACATAGAAAAAACGATTCATTAAAAATAAGATAGGAGATAATTATGAAAGATCTAATCAAAAAGATAATAGATGTGGTTGATGAAAACGTAAACCACCAATACAGCGTAAGGTGGGTTGAATGAAAAATATTATCTTTGAACCGTTTTAAAATTCATATAAAATGGAAAGCAAAGAATATTTTGAAAAGGTGATGCAGGACTACAACCGGAACCGAAAGGGACGTAGCCTGCGTAAGTATTGCAAAGATGAAGCAGTCGATTATGACTGGCTCATCCAGTACAAGAAGAACTATCCTTTACAGGAGAAACAACAGGAGCCATCGCAAGATGCTTTCAATGGCTTTATCCAAAAGTTGTAATAATGATACAGAGAGATGTTTTAGACATATCGCAATGGGAAGACGCAATTGGCTTCAGACAGGAAGTCACTTCTCAGCCCAGAATTTGGCGTTTATGTTCGGGTTGTTGGAAAGTTGCAAATTGAACAAAGTGAACTTTTGTGAGTACATTGAGGATATCCTTACTCGCATACTTTGTGGCGAGAAGGTTGATGCCTCGTTCCTACCATGTGACTATGTTCGCCATTTTGAAGATGGTACGGATGCTGAGGTAACGAAGACATCCCAAGCCGTCGCTTGATTGTTAAATTTTAGAAAATCAAAACTTTGTTCAAAAATACTGGTACGGCTAACCCGCTGAAAAATAGTGGGGACGCTGTATTGGTGGTTTACAAATATTAGAATTATGAGAACGTTCAATTATAATGAAATGCCTCATGAAGTTTTAGAAATGGCTTCAGAGTACGCCATTAAGGAAAGTCGTTCGGGAAGAGGTCTTTCTCATTCTCAGGCAATGGAAAAGATTAAAAAGCAAAGAGGATGGTGAAATCATTAATATAATGGTGATAGCTTATTATAAGCAGTCAACTGTCACTGTTACAAGAATGATTAATCGTTTCATCGAGCATCATACGAAATAAAGTCTTCCGCTAGGCGACAAACACTCGCAACTCTGTTGCGTCTAATAATCGCAATTTTATTGCGTAAGCACTCTCAGCCAGCCCTTTAGGGCACAGGCTCCGCTGGCTGACCAAAACTCTGGCAGAGCTATAGCGTCGCCAGCTACATCCTCTCGTTCCTGAGGAAAGAGAGGCTTGGTGAGAAAGGTGGAGCTCCCTTTGGCTAAAGGGAGACGGAGGGATTCGAAATATCTCTTATAATATCAAATTCAGACTATTTTAGTAGTGTGGGCGCTACATAATCACCCACAACGCATCCTGCAGCTTTATATCGGAAGACGGTTGCCGATAGAGGCTCTGGATGCAATAATATAAGGGACTTTATTGAGAATGTGGTTCAATTAGAAAAATCCAATTTCTTAAAATATTCTGTATCCCCAGTAAACACAGAGGATAGAGTTGTATTGTCATAGGTGTTGGATGCTTACAAATAGATAGTTACATAAATAGCAATGGAAGTTATGGAAGAAGATAAGAAAAGAGTAGAATTACTCTTGAAGAAGTTTGAGCCAAGAATCTTGCGGCTTGCAGTTAATTTTGTTAGTTTTGATTCAAGTGTTTCTGAAATGAAAAAATATCTCAACGAGCATATGAAATTTCATCCAGACCAACGAGAGTTGTTTAAGTCAGTTTTACTGCTAGACGAATCTGAAGAGAGCGAATTGATTGTTTTATCAAACAATATAGCCACAAAAGGATATGATTTGGATGAAATAATACCTTTGGATTAACTGTTTAATTGAGTATCCACAAGAAGCTTTTGATGAATTGATTATGGAAAAGTAAGAAAATTTTAAGAATTTATTCGGCTCAACTGAAAATTATAAAAGGTTTAAGGCTGAATGCTTTGAATAGTTTGAAATAGACTATTGAAAAAATATATATTATGAACTGTACGTTAGTAGATTCTTTGCGTAAGAAGATTAGTGATACTCTTACGCCATTAATTACCCACGACTATGTATTATTGGATTTGCCATATTATGACAATATCGGTGATACTTTAATATGGGAAGGAACTAAAGAATTTTTAAAAACATTGCCCTATAAATGTTTGTACTATGCAAGCAAGGATAGTTTTCGTTACCGAAAACTGCCTTCAGATACTGTTATTTTACTTTCGGGGGGGGCAATTTGGGCGACTTGTATCGCCAACATTCAAAGTTTCGTAGGATAGTAATAGAAAGCTACCCTCGAAATAAGGTTATCATACTTCCTCAAACTATTTATTATGAGCATAAGGAACTTATAGAAGAGGATGCTGAGTTCTACGCTCAACATCCGAATGTGACAATCTGTACTCGTGAACAATATTCATATGAGCTAATCAAAAAGTATTTTTCGAATCCATGTCTTTTATTACCTGATATGGCTTTCTTTATCAATATGGAAAAATATAAGATAGGACAGGAAAAGGGTAAAGTCCTTTATCTGAAACGTATCGATAAAGAGTTGGCAGATGTATGTGGAGATATAGAGATTCCGAAAAATATAGAAGTCCATGATTGGCCTACTTACGAATATACCTTTATGAAGGTGAAAATAATAGAGAAACTTTTGGGTATATTTTGTCGTTTGATGACTGTTTTGAAGTTTTCTGATAAGTGCATAGCAAGATGGAATGACTGGAAACGTAATTATTTCTATCGTCGATTCTATGTTCAACTGGGAATAGATTTTCTTTGTCCTTATTCTTTTATTTATACCACTCGGTTGCATGTTATGATACTGGGGGTCCTACTTAATAAAAAGATGCACTTAATCAATAATACGTCTGGTAAAGTTATAAACTTCTATGATACTTGGTTGAAGGAAAATAATAATATCGAGGTGTAGCACAATCTTTTTAGATTATGCAAACCAATTTATTGATAAATCATTTACGTGAGAAAATTCAAAAGGAGTTGACTCCTATAGTAGATAATGACTATGTCTATCTTGACTTACCTTATCATCACAATATTGGTGATACATTGATTTGGGAAGGTACAAGGGAGTTCTTGAAGACTGTGCCATATAAATGCTTGTACTATGCCAGTAAGGATAGTTTTAGGTATCGAAAGTTGCCAAAGAATGTTATTATTCTATTACACGGGGGTGGTAATTTTGGAGACTTATATCGCTTACATTCTGAATTTCGCAAGAAAATAATAAAGCTATATCCAGATAATAAGGTCGTTATACTTCCTCAGACTGTCTTTTATGAAGATATGAGTTTATTGCAAAGCGATGTTGACTTTTATGCAGCACATCCGAATGTGACGATTTGTGCTCGAGAGCAAGTCTCTTTTAACTTCTTGACTGAGAATTTTAAAAATCAGGTACTTTTATTGCCTGATATGGCATTTTATCTTGATTTGAAAAAATACAAGGTTTTTGAAGATGAAAATCGGGTTCTTTATTTGAAGCGAACTGACAAGGAATTGGTTAATGCCAATATGGTAAAAATACCAGCTAATTCAGAGCAGCATGATTGGCCAACTTACGAGAATCATTATGGTGAATTTGATATGGTGGAGCGTTTTACCCATCTCTTACGGATAATATTTAAAATTTGTGGTTTAAGAGATAGAATATTGGCACGTTTAGAAGATTGGAAACGCAATTGGTATTATCGTCGAAAGTATGTGCAGATGGGAGTATCTTTCCTTTCTCCTTATCATACTATATATACAACTCGTCTTCATGTACTAATTTTAGGAGTTTTACTTGCTAAGAAAATATACTTAATAAACAATACGTCTGGTAAGGTTGTTAATTTTTATAATACTTGGTTAAATGAACTTGATTCTATAAAAAAGTTATAAAATGGAAAATAAAATAAAAGTAGATAAAGTAATTGTTTCATCCAATAGGGTCGAGGTATATTATACGATTGAGGGTGAAATAAATAAGTATTTTAATAAAGACGAGAAATGCTTTTGGGCAGAATATATGGAAGATGTAAGTTCTGTTCCAGAAAGTATAGCGGTTATTCCATTTGTTTGCAATGTTTTACCTATAGCATGGCTCTCTGATGCGGAGCTGGTACTGAATGAATTGGATGAAGAATTCTATCATAGTTTGTTTGAAGTAAAGCATGGTTATATGCTTCTCTCTAGAATGTTGGAGTTCAAGGGAAAGGTAACAGTCAATCATATCATAAACAATCGTTATGAGACATCCAAGCAGTCTGCAGTACTGTTTAGTGGCGGAGTGGATGCCTTTACAACATTGTTCCGTCATTTGGATGAAAATCCTATTATGATTACTCTGCGTGGTTCTGATGTGAAATTGTCTGATGTTGAAGGTTGGAAGGTTGTAAGTGAGCACGTAGAATCAACAGCCAAGACATTTAATTTGCCACAACCTGAATTCGTGACATCTAATTTCCGCATATTTATTAATGAAGGAGAACTGGGTGGTTTGTGTGCCAAATCTGGTGATGGTTGGTGGCATGGATATCAGCATGGAATTGGTATTATTGGTCACACGGCTCCGTTAGCGTATTTGAAACAAATGCGAGTAATATATATAGCAAGTAGTTTGACATGGGAGTTTCCTTATGTTATAGCAAGTGATCCAGTTATTGATTCACATTTAAAAATGGCTAATTCTGAGGTCAAACATGATGGATATTTCATGGGACGTATGGATAAAATTAAATATATTGTTGAAAAGACTCAACAAACTAGCAAAAAAGTTAATCTTCGAGTTTGTTGGATATCTACTGGTGGTCATAATTGTTGTGAATGTGAAAAATGTATTCGTACAATTTTTGGTATAATTGCGGCAGGTGGAAATCCCGCAAATTTTGGATTTGAAGTTAAAAAATCGGCAGAGGCCAATTTTAAAGCTACAGTGATAAATGCTTTGAGCCGTTTTATTAATTTACATTCCGATTGGCATAGTATTCAAAATTTCATTCTGTCAAATAATACATTTATTGAAAAAAATAATCCTAATTATAATTGGATATATACGATAGACATCGATAAAACATACTCAAAACCTTCTTTAATAAGACAATGTTTTAGAAAATTGAAAAAGTTAGTAAGGAAAGTTATTAAATAAATGGAACAAGAAAACTTAAAGCACAAAACCAAAGTAGGTTTATATTGGTCATTCTTCAATCAATTTGCCAATAATGGTCTTCAGTTTGTTGTCGGTATCGTAATGGCGCGTTTGTTGTCGCCTGAGGATTACGGTATCACTGCACTGCCTGCTGTATTCATGGCTGTTGCGGGAACGCTGATTGATGCGGGTTTTAGCAGTGCATTGGTGAGAAAGTCTGAGCTGACAGAAAAGGATTTATCAACTTCTTTTTATTATAGCATATTAGTTGGTATTACATGTTATCTTACGATATTCATAGCTGCACCGTGGATAGCTGAATTTTACAATATCCCAGTATTGGAACCTTTAATTAGAGTCACAGCTCTTACTTTCCTCTGGGGTCCATTAAGCACTCCTCAGTCGGTAATATTGCAGAGACGTTTGGATTTCAAAACGCCAGCTCGCATTTCAGTGATAACTAAAATTGTAGGCTCTATTGTTGGAATCACATTTGCCTATTTGGGTTATGGCTTATGGGCTTTAGTGATTATGGGTGTTGTTTCCAGTTTGTTGGGTTTAATTCAAACATGGCTTGTTGTAAGATGGATTCCAAAAGAAAGTTGGTCGAAAGATTCTTTCAAATATCTTTGGAATTTTGGTAATAAGATTATTGGTACTTATATTTTAGATCAGGTTTATCAGAATATCACTCCTATTGTAATAGGTAAATATTATAGTCCAGCACAGTTGGGACAATATAATCGAGCTCAAGGATATGCAGACTTACCCTCCAAACAGGTAACAGGAATGATACAAGGAGTAACATTCCCCGTACTAAGTAAACTTCAAGGAGATAAAGAAAAGTTGGCAGAGAAATATCGAACGATGATAAAGACCCTATCGTTTGTCGTTATGCCTATCATGCTGGGTTTATCTGCTCTTGCTTATCCTGTGGTTGTAGTTCTTGTAGGTGAAAAATGGGCACCATGTGTAGCTTTTCTTCAGATTATGTGTTTCCAAAAATGCTTATATCCAATTCATTCCCTGAATGTGAACCTTTTGATGGTTAGTGGTAGATCAGATTTATACCTCAAATTAGAAATACAAAAGAAAGTTTTGGGTGTTATCATGCTTGCGGTTACATTGCCAATTAGTGTGATGGCTTTGGTTTGGGGAAATTTAGTGTATAGTATTATTCTTTTGGTTGTAAATACCGATTATACAAGCAAATTGATAAATGTATCTTTGTTGACCCAACTGAAAGATGTCATGCCATCATTTTTGTTATCTTCTGTTATGTTCCTGTGTGTTTGGGGATATACTCAATTTGTAGATAACAATTATGTCCAAATCTTAGGTGGCGCTTTTATAGGTGGTGTAGTTTACTTTTCTGGTGCTTATCTCTTCAAATTTAAGGAGTTAAACGAAGTGAAGTATATGTTGAATAGAAAAAAATAGAGTGATGATGGAGTATATTAAACTAACATTTGTTGGAGATGTAATGTGTCAAAAGGAATTATTGGATGCTTTTAAGAAAAAGGATGGCTTTTCCTTTGATAGTGCATTTTGTAAAGTTTTACCGATGTTAAGAGAATCAGATTTATCATGTGCCAATTTAGAAACTCCTATCTCGTTTGACGATAGTGATCTTTCTAATCGCCTTTATAATTTCTCTTCTCCAATAGAATTTGCTCATGCGGTCAAGAATGCGGGGTTTGGTTTTGTCGCCACTGCCAATAATCATTGTTTAGACCGAAATACTGCTGGAATTGCATCTACAGTTAGGAGTCTTGATTCTGTTGGACTCGTGCATACAGGAGTATTTTCTTCTAAAAGTCGAGACAGATTGGTTTGTATGGATGTAAAAGGGCTCAAGATAGGATTTTTGTCTTATACGTATGGTACAAACGCATTTGCTAATAATAATTATTTGAAGCGATGCGAGCGATGGATGGTTAATATGCTGCAAGCTCAAGAGTTGAGCAATCCCATCAGCCGTTACTGCTTTCGTCACCAAGGAGGACTCGCTTCCCGTCTATATAATAAGGTAAAACAATACCTTCACTTTAGAAACTACGGTTGTGAAGTATATGAGCGTAAAGAAGCAGATTATTTCCAAAAACTTAGAATCTGCAAAGATATAAAGCAGCTTAAAAAGAAAGGTGTTGATATCATTGTCTTCTATATGCACGTGGGGGGGCAATACAATCCTAAAGCCACAGCTAGAACTTTGCAAATAGCCGATTTTTTGAGAAAGAAAGGGGTAAATATCATTGTCGGTTCTCATGAGCATGTAGTGCATGGCACTTCTAATAGCTATTTTTCAGAGAATTGTGTCGAGACATATAGTCTTGGTAATTTCTTTGACACAACTGGAGTGACATCTCCTCCTTTTGATAAAATGTCAGAATATTCCGTTGCTTGGCATGTGTATGTGGATAAGGCAAATAAGAAAATAGCAAAGACTTCTTATACCATTTGTAAGTCTGTTCTTCAAGAGGGAGAGAAACAAAAAATAGAAGTTGTGCCTGTGTATGATTTGATGCAGTCTGAAATGGATGCAGAAAAGCGAAATGCGCTTTGGAAGGATATGCAGACTATAGCATACAAGTTTGCAAAGCAAAAGATAGATAAGCCTCAGATGGAATATTATTATTAAAGAATATGGCAAGATAGATAAGAGGGGCAACTGGCCATAAACTAAACAAAAAATCCCCAGTTTGAAACAAAATGGAAAAAAACAATTTATCCAAATTGTAGATCAAGCTCAAGAGGGCTTGGTCTAAAAAGACAGTTGCATGGAAAATGCAGCTTGTAGCTAATGTAGTAGCTCTTACTCTTGATGTTGTATGTCTGTGTATTACAGGCGATATGTCAGGGCTTGTTTCTGTTTGTTCTGATGCTTTGGCTTTGGGATAGCAGACAAGAGACTTTCTTTATGCTGTTATAGAGGCTACATGAGTCATCGAAAGAAAAATTTTTCTTCCCTGGGGTGAGAGTCCCCAGGGCTTTTTTAAAAAATATATAGTTCAAGAGACTCTAAAATATAAAACTTATAGAGAAAATGAAGATATCTATCATAGTTCCCGTTTATAATGTGGAGCAATATATCAAGGAGTGTTTTGGCTCCATTTCAACACAGACTTACAAGGGTGAGATGGAATGCATTTTTGTGGATGACTGTGGGCAAGATAACAGCGTCACCATGCTGAACAATTTGATAAAAGATTATCAAGGTTTGATTAAGTTTAGAATTATTCATCATGATCATAATAAAGGTTTGTCTGGGGCACGTAATACAGGAATACTGCATGCCACAGGTGATTATCTATATTTTATCGACAGTGATGATACAATAACTCCTGATTGTATAGAGAAACTTGCGGGACTTTTAGAACAATATCCTGGAGTAGATATTGTTCAGGGAAGTACAAAAAGCTCTTGGAAATGGTTGCAGCTTGCCGGCAAGCGTTTTCCCGAGTTTTCTAATAATTTTAAATGGATTAGGAAAACTATGCTGAAGCGATTTGCTATACCAATGACGGCATGGAACAAACTTGTTAGGAAAGATATGATTATAAACAATAGATTGTATTTTGAAGAAGGGCTGATTTATGAAGATGAGTTATGGAACTTCATGCTTGCTAAGTATGTTCATTCCATTGCGTTCTGTAGTGATATAACTTATATTTATAGAGAGAATCCAAATGGTATTACGGGCAAGTCGAAAGAACGTAATTATGCTCCTATATTAAATTTAATGATTGATCGTATCTCTAATCCATATATGGGATCGGAAATAATGTGTATTCTTTCGATTGCAGGAAACAGGTATGAAAATATTATGAGACGTTTATATCATTTTAGAGGTATAAAGGCATATTTGAAAGTGCTGCATAAAATTTTCTGTACGACAAGATATACTCCTATGGGATTCTTGTATAGAGTCTTTTATAGGTTGTTAAGGATATATATAGAAAAAAAATAATTAATCAAATCTGTATTTGAGTTTTTTAGAACGAAGTTTATATGACTAATCCTAAGATAAGTGTAATAGTACCTGTCTATAAGGCTGAACATTATCTTGCACGTTGTGTGGATAGCCTTTTGGCTCAAACTTTTGGTAAATCACCATTAGCCCGTATGGCGGTATCTATATAATATATTACCTTTGCATCCGTAATCAAAACAGTTTGATAATGGAAACAAGGGAATATTTCGAAAAAGTGATGCAGGATTACAACCAAAATCGTAAAGGTCGTAGCTTGCGCAAGTATTGTAAGGATGAGGCTGTGGATTATGACTGGCTCATTGAGTTTAAGAAATCATATCGTTCAAATCAGCTTCAACCAGATGAAAACAAGAAGCTAGGCGAAGGTGAGTTTATCGCTTTGACAGTTGAG
>NZ_JBQKHJ010000046.1:0-12657 GCF_052118345.1 Prevotella sp. LCP21S3_D2
TGCTGTTTAATTGTTTCTTGCCTTGCACCATAATTTGAAAAATTTAAAATCATGGTGCAAAGGTACGAAACTTTATCTAGGCGCACAATACGGCTTTCACCGAATAGTTACAATACAGTTTGCTTAGCAAAATCCATCATTGAATAAGTATTGATTACTGGGTCAGTAGACTCTAATGAATACCACCCTATCTTTATCAACACATTATGCAATAACACTGCAGGCACATAGAAATACAGAATCTTCAAGTACAACGATGAGAACTTTTTCTTAAACCACAGTTTGGGTTGAACCAGCTGCTCTTCCTTGATAAAGAACCCAGCTACGATAAAGAACACTGCTACATGCCAAAGTCCAAAGACTAAATCACCGCAATGAACCAAACTGCACGAAGGATAGCTGAAAGCTATATGCCCAAGGACAATGGCTATAATAGCCGTGCCCTTGGTTATATCAACGGATAAAGAACGGTTATTTTCCATAATCTACAATTTAAATGGAGAATCAAAGTCCTCCAGCATTTGATGCTTCATATCCTTATCACTGAGATTAGCATGTTCCGTAGGAATCATCCAATCTATACCAAGCGATTCATCCAATATAGAGATGCCACCATCAGCCTCTGGGTGATAGAAATTATCACACTTATACTGGAATACCGCAGTTTCTGACAATACAGCAAAACCATGAGCAAAGCCCTTAGGAATAAAGAACTGGCGATGATTATCCTCTGTCAGTTCCACAGCCACATGCTTGCCATATGTAGGAGACCCCTTACGGATATCCACGGCAACATCCAGCACTCTACCCTTCACGCATCTCACCAACTTACTCTGAGTAAACGGAGGTCTCTGGAAATGCAAGCCTCTCATCACACCATACGAGCTCATGCTCTCGTTGTCTTGGCAGAACTCTACATGATAACCAACTAAAGGTTCAACCTTCTCTTTAAACTCTCGCTCGCTAAAACTTTCAAAGAAGTAACCACGAGCATCACGGAAGAGACGTGGCTCAATAATAAGCACGCCCTCTATATCTGTCTTTGCTACATTCATTATTTTATTATCTATTATGCGTTTAATATTCGAAGCAACAGTGACATTCTCATCACTTTTTTTTTATATAAATCTACTCTAATGCTATTCATCCGAAATGAAACGACTTGGCAGTTTTCCTTTAGATTGTTCATATTTTGCTATGGTGTCGGGACCGGGTTCTATTGAACCTGTCAAATGTTTCATATAGCATGATTTTATTAAGGTGGCAGTTTGTTGTAACTCATAACCACTCATAAAATCAAAACTATAGTTCTGGCATAAAAAAGTATACAAATCACCTAAGAAATAAGTATTTTTACCTAAAGTTCGAATATAAGGAGAAATATAATCTTGGAATTTCTTTGGTCTAGCTTTACATATCGTCAATGCTATTAGATGACGAATGATATCATTATTATGGTCATGTAAATATTTTCTAAACAGCAACGTTAACTTGTCTGAATAGATTTCATTCTTATACCAAAGAATAATATTATAAGGCATTGCAACAACTATTTCCTTAAGGCAAGCTGCATAATCTTTCGAAAAGTTTTCTGCCAGTTTAAAATTTGCACCTCCAAAACCTCCAAAACCATTTTTGGCCATAAGTGGTGATATATAAAACAAAACTCTCATCAATACTTCCCAACCTTCAAATATTCCTTCCGCTAACTTTTCCTTCAATGCAGGAGCAACAAATTCACTATTTCTAAGAGCCCTACAAGCAGAAGTCAATAACTGCATAAGATTTCGAACATCATACTTATCCAGAAATTTATAAATTTGTTGAGTATATGGTCTTACGCTGTCAAACGTAGAATCTGCTACAGCCTCTTTTATGTCATCAGGCATTCTTGACGATTGGATTTTCTCTTCCAATTGCTTCTGCGTTATACCCTGTTCAGTTTCGTTTAATCTCCACTTAATGTTTGCAAATGGATTAAATTCGTCATCAATTCCTAAATGAGCATATACAGTCTTATTTAAAGATGCCAATGCTTCAGAAATTTTCTCTACCACAACAGAATTCCTACCTGTAATACCTGTATAAAAATCAATTAAGTCTGCGTTATATATAGCATTTTGCTTTAAAAGCATTGTATTTGCAAATTTTGAATTTACAACCATTCTATTTGCTGCAAAATAGCTAATCCAATATACCATCTTAAATTGCAGAAAATCGTTAACAGGTTCAATAATTTGATTATTTATTAAGACTTGAAGTAAATCATTAAGATTAGTTGAATTATATTGCTCATCTATGAAAGGTTTGCAAACATTGAAGAACTCTTCCTCTGAAAAAAACAACTTATTTTGTTCAATCAAATATTGACAAAAATATCCTAATATAAATTTACAATTTTCATCATCAATTTCATCACCATATGTTAAAGTACCAGGATTGTCAAAAATAGATCGTAGCACATAATCCATTACCTTCGTCCTATTTACTGGTCTTTGTTCGAACGTGTTTCTATATGCAAAAACTATTTGAATAGAATTATATGGTATTCTGTGTATATTAAGGCTAACCAAATCTTGATTGAGTCTTTCTACAACAATATTTTCTTCAGCTATTTCATTATTTGCATCAACACTTTTTACGATGGAATGCAGATCCTGACGTCGTATTTCTCTCAAATATAAATCAACGAATCCTTCATGACTTTCTTGTGTTGCTAAATCGACAGCAATAAAATCAGCACCATGGCTAAGAAGTATTAGTCGCTTATTACCCAATAACTTCCTAAGTTTAGTAGCGATTTTATCTATATCCTTAAATTTATTACGCCAATTATCAAGTATGAGACAATCCATTTCCTTGATATCTATTCCATGAAATAAGAGTGCTTTTCGAACATCTTGTTCAACACGAGACAGAGTCCAGTTATGACAATCAACATAAAGCCAATGCTTTTTGCGTTCTTTCCATGCTTTATAAGATAAAAAGTGCCCATAACATGTTAAACCGAATTGACTTGGGGCAATAATGTGAAAAGACTTATCTGAATTAAGTAAATCTATATAGTCTAAGTCCTCCATTTTATCTACATGATGCTGATTAAGAGTTTGTTGGCTTAATTTTCTGTTAATCCATTTAGGAAGAATTCCATAAATCATTAACGCATCATCTAAACTAGCTTTTAATTTCGTCTCCAGAGCATCTAAAGGAACTTCTTTTTTAGAATCTTTATTTATCCACTTTCCATCATCAGTACCCGTAAATTCTGTGCCAACATTGAATTTACGATAACGAACATTCCATTGTCTGTATATAATATCAGTTATGTTACCATTTTCAATATGCATGACAGAATATCCATTTAAATCATTCTTTGATGAGTATAATTGCGGAGAAATGATAACCTTTGCCCCTCCTTCAAAATTAACCATATTTTGACTATGCGTATGCCCAGCAATTAAAAAATCAATGCCATTCCTGCACATTGCATATAATTGGTCTATCATTTCATCTGTCATATGTTCTATTGGATGATGCATTACTAGGACCTTAGTTCTACCTTCATTCTCAGATATCCATTTGTTTACCCCGCTTGTATCAGAACGTAATAATCCTTTATCGACAATTTCATTGCCATATACATCCTTGGCTCCTCCAGAAGAACACCAAGCAGAATTAAGCATATAGAAAGACATTTGAGGAGTAACATTATAATGATAACCCGAAAGACTGAACCTACCTATTCCTAATAATGATTGGCAAAATTTTTGAAAGGGAGCAAATTTTTCTCGAAGAAGACATTTTTCTTCATCGCCAACATATTCGTTAAACTCTACTTCGGTTCTTTTTTTATGAATATCTATTTGATGCTTTTCCAAATGTCTTGTTACAAAGCCTTGATTTAAATCGTGATTCCCAGGTGTTACCATAATATGATTGAGAGGGACAAATTTTGTCAAACGTTTTACAAAACCTTCATAAAATTCTGAGTAGTCATGGTCTGACGCTCCTTTATATACCAAATCCCCTGAAATGACACAATAGTTATCGCCTACTTTATCAGATAAAGTATTGTGCAAGTCTGAGAAAAAAGCATCAAAGACCTGCCCGTCTTCTTCAGGTTTCTTCCAACCATAATGTATATCTGAAATATGCAGAATGTTTATCATAAGAAAAATGTGTAAAAATTTCGCTTGGGGAGAAAAGCCAAAGCCTAAGCCCTTTACGTTTCGTTAATATTTCGTTGTAACTATTCTTTTAGAGTTTATCTATATAATGCCTAATACTATCCTTAGAGTAACACTCAATAAAGTCAGAACGCAGTTTCTTTCTAACTTCGATATCTGTTGTTACATCAGTCATAGCCTGAACATACTCTTCTGGTGTATTTGCAAGAAGCATACTAGATTCAAAACCTTTTGGCAAGCCTTCAAAAGCTATTTCTGTACCAATAACAGGTGTACCACAAGCAAGAGCCTCAATTACCTTTACCTTAATTCCTGCGCCATTAAACAATGGTGATACAAGAGCTTTAGCATGTGATAAGAGCAAGTATGGATCATCAACAAAGCCCATCACTTCATAATGAATTAATGGATTATTATTATTAATCTTCTCCTTAGGAAATTGGCGTCCAATAATCTTAAAAGTTGTCTTTTTCTTAAGCAATGGAGAAACGTTCTCTATAAACCATAAAGCACCCTCATAATTTTCCTTACGAGTCCAATCGCCAAAGAACATATAGTAATCCTCTATCGTTTCCACTCGTTTGTTGATAATATCAGGATCTATATAGTCCAGGCAAACCTTAGCAGGCAAATGATATTCATTTTTAATTATATCCACATCCTTTTGTGAAAAAGAGAATATATGAGCATTCGGCAAATTAAAACATAAGCGTTCACTAAAACGGCAAATATTTTGCATCAGTTTACTTGCTGTTCTCAAAGCTCGTTGAATAATCACATCATGAGCCAATAAAATCTTGGGAGTGTTTCTGCCTAAAAATTTACCGTAATAGAACACATTACTATGATTTAAAACGATTGCTTTATAAGATGTATTCCCCATTAGTTTTTTCAAAGTTATCAACTTTGACCAACTAAAGCGAATGGAATATACCGGATGAAGAAAAGGCAAATTGAGAATACCCCAAATTTTTATGGCTTTTGAGTTTTTGAAAACTTTCAGTACTTTTACATTGCTACGTTCTGGCAGATATGGCTTATCATAATCGTATTTGAAATATACTAAATCAACATCATACGACTCTGCTAAATCATTGAGCATAATCATCGTATTTTTCTCACCAGCTGCCGCTTTGTGAGGAACATATGCAGTTATAAACAGTATTTTATCCTTCATCTTTGATTATTTCATTTATTATAGACAACAACCCGTTTTCATTATTCTCTTTGATGAGAATGCTCTTCTTAACTCCAGCATTCTCGCCTGCTTCCACATCACGATGGCTATCACCAATCATATAAGATTCTGACAAATCAATGTTGAAGTCTTTAGCTGCCTGCAACAAGAGACCAGGCTTCGGTTTGCGACAATCGCAATCTATTTTGTATTCTGGGCGTTCTCCTTCAAATCCCTTGTCTGGATGATGAGGGCAGATATAAATGCCATCAACATAAGCTCCTTCTTTACCCAAGAGGGTTGCCATCTTCTTGTGTATCATGTTGAGTTCTTCCCATGTGACCTCGCCTCTTGCTATCACAGGCTGGTTTGTGACAACAATTGCCAAATATCCACTTTGGTTAATCAGCTTGATTGCCTCTGCTACTCCTTCAATCAGTTCAAAGTCATCTATATTGCGAAGGAATCCCACATATTTATTGATTGTTCCATCACGGTCAAGGAATACGACTTTCTGCTTGTTGGTAAGATTCTTTGCCTGAACAACACCATTTTTATAATCAGCCTCCACTTGATGAAAACGTTCTGGAGTTCCCATGTCCTTTACATACTCTGGACTGTCATAACAGAACATCATGTTTGAGCCACATAGAGGTTTGAGTATCTGTCGGTCCAAGTCAACCTTTCCTTGTGGAAATCCTGACTCTTTGTTGATTTCAAGAGTTTTCAAACCAATATCCAAAACCTTGGGATCTATCACATGAAGACCAGCATTCACACGATTGTCATACCACTGTGGACGTTCCTCTTCCTTGGCAAGCCATTTCTCTACATGACCGTTTTTATCAGCAATGATCAATCCACTATCGTATGGATGCGAATTAGGATGAGTAAACAGAGTAACAAGACCTCCATGATTCTGATGGAATGCAACCATACGATTGAAATCAACATCGAATGCTGCATCCGCATTCAAGAGAAGGAAAGGCTCATCACCTATTTTTTCCCTCAGTCTAAACAAAGCACCAGCATTGCCAAGAGGAGACTCTTCTACAAAATAATCAATCTTTGCACCAAACTGACTGCCATCTCCAAAATAGGCAATAATCTTGTCAGCTAGATAACCAACGGTCAAAATGATATCTTTAAAACCTTGCGCACAGAGAGATCTTATTTCTCTTTCAAGGATAGGCATACCAGCCACTGGAATCAGTGGTTTGGGTATGTTAGGAAAAAGTTCAGCGATGCGGGTTCCTCTACCGCCCGCCATAAGTATTGTTTTCATACGAGTTTCGTTTTGAATGCGAATCTCTCGAATAACACGAATTGATATAAATCCGTGCGTTTCATGAAATCCGTGTGAGTTTATCAATTTCCGAAGAATTTCTCTTCCAGCATCAAGCACAAGCAATGATATACAGGAAGATGAAGTTCCTGAATCTTATAAGTCTCTGTCTCTGGGACATGGATACAGACATCTGCAAATGTTTCCAATCTGTTTTCGTTCTGACCAGTCAATCCAATTACTTTCAAGCCCTTAGACTTTGCTGCTACTGCTGCATAAAGAACATTCTTACTATTACCAGAAGTCGAGATACCCAAGAATACATCCCCAGCTCTACCTAATCCATTCACCTGCTGAGCAAAAATCAATACAGGAACGGCATCATTCATAAATGCAGTTGTCAATGAAGGTTCTCCTACCAAAGAGATGGCAGGAAGCGAACCTTGCAGATGATCAGCCAACACTGTACCCATCTCTGCATCAATCTGCATGAGTCGGTCAATCTGAGCAGCATAAATCTTGCGTTTTAACTTAAACTCCTTCATCAGCTCACCGACAATATGCTCAGAGTCAGAAGCTGAGCCGCCGTTGCCCGCTACGAGCAATTTGCGACCTGCCGCATAAGCTTCCTCTAATACCTGATATGCCTTCAAAATTTCCTCCTTACAGCTATCCAACTGAGGAAAACGCTGCACCAGTGTTTCAATATGCTTTTCCATGAAGATTTACCTTTTTACTCTTTTACATTTTTACCTTTCAAAGCAGTAACATCGTCTATAGGATAAATCTTCCATCCATGAGCGCCACCATCAGAGAACTGGAATGGCATCACAAAACCATTGAGTTTCTTCAAAGCTTCTTCCACTTCCTTCTTACGGGTAGGCTCTACCACAAACATGATGAAACCACCACCACCAGCACCAGATACTTTACCAGCCTTAGCACCAGCAGCCATCGCAACATCCATAGCCTCCTGAATGATAGGATTGGTGATGTTATTTGCCATCTTCTTCTTATTCTCCCAACCTTCACGGAGAATATCAGCAAATCCATCAATATCACCCTTCAAGATAGCTAATTTCATATCCTTGGCACTCTGCTTAATCTTGTGCATAGCTTCCACAGCATCATTATCCCCATGGGAAGTGTTCTTTTTTTGCTCTTCAATGATAGCAGCACTACTACGACTCTTACCAGTAAAGTAAAGAAGCATACTTGCCTCCAACTCATCGATAATCCATCGTTTTATCTTCAAAGGGTTTACGATTACAATATCGTTCTGCAAGAACTCCATATAGTTGAAGCCACCAAAGGCAGCAGCATACTGATCCTGCTTACCACCAGACAAGCCCAAGTCCTTACGTTCAATCTCATAAGCAAGTCGGGAAATTTCATAATCCCCCAATGGCAAACCAAGCCACTCTACAAAACACTTTAAGATACATACAACCATCGTCGATGATGTTCCCAAGCCAGAACCAGCAGGAGCGTCATTGTAGGTAGTAATCTTAAAAGATTTAGCACCTACGCCAAAATCCTTCACCACTCGATTATATACACCCTTAATGAGACTCGCCTCACCATCAATCTCCAGACATTCAGTCATCGGATAACTCTTGTTACAATGCGCATCAAAAGCATTGATGGTTATCTGATTGTCTTCAGACTCTTCAATTGTACAATATGCATACAAATTAATTGTAGCATTTAATATCAAACCTCCATATATATCGCTATATGGCGATACATCGGAACCGCCTCCTGCCAAACCTAGGCGAAGCGGAGCTTTACTACGTATAATCATATCTATTTGAAATCTTTTACTCTTAATTTGCAGTTTAGGACCACTAGTGTCCGGATAAAATCTGGATAGCAGTGATTTCTGTTGTTAAAAATGTCTTCTTGCTTGAATTATTCTATCTTAGTATATTTAAAAATTGTTTAACACCTAAATCATTGCTAATTTCCATATTAGAAATTGCTTCTTTATATTTCAGGAGCACCTTAGGATTAGTCAAAACATATTCTAATCCCAAAATCAGTCCCTCAACACTATTTTCACAGACATAACCAGCCTTTGGCTTAATTAACATTTCATTAACAGAAACGGTTTTAGTTGCGACAACAGGAACACCTAAATATAAAGACTCATTAAAAACAATTGGTGCACATTCATGATATGATGGAAGGAAGAAAAATGAAGCTTGCTTCATATACGGATAAGGATTTACCTTTTCCCCATAAAATGTAACTATACTTTCAAGATTGAGTCGAGAAGTCAATTCGAAGAATTCTTCCTTTTGTGGACCATCTCCAATGATATGCCAATGAAAAGCAAGATTAGGATGAAGCTTCTTTATTTGAGCCATAGCTAACAAACCTCTATCTATTCCTTTTTCAATAGAAAGGCGACAGACTGTTACTATATTTATAATGGATTTATCGAAGTTTTCAACTATCTCATCTTTTCCTACCTCAATTTTGCCATAATCAATACAATTGTAAACTACTTGCGTTTTATCCTTTAAGTCCGGACATATTCTATCAAAAACTTCTTTTGCTCCCTTAGAGCAACAAGCGATTTTATCAAATTTTGAATAATACAGTCGCTCTAATTTGCAATTACCACCATAATGTTCAAAATCACAATGAATAAAAGTAATCTTTATTGGTGCATTAGTAAACTCTGCAATGTACCGATTACCACCGCCGCAAAATATATGATGATTTAAATCATGAGAAAAAGAAATAGCAACATCATATTCATCCAAACGACCATATTTTTTAAATAATAATCGTTTTATAAATGTAGAGCCAAACATCTTTGAATATACTACACAAAAAGCCCTCAATAAACCTAGAATTTTAGATTTCTTCATCGTTAACTTTTGAGAATCTCCAAGAAGACTTAATAACTTATCAGTCTTTAACAAATGTACATTACTTGGTAACTGCTCACGCAAAGGACCTTCATGACTAAAACAAAGAAGATCAATATTCATTTCTTTAGGAAGACTCCTGAAGAGATTAAACAAAGAAGATGCTACTCCTCCTAATTGAAAACTATTAAAACAAATAAGAATTTTCTGCATAATAACTACCCTCGTTAATATTGATAATAATCAAGGAACAAAAATTAATATCCTCAAACATAATTCTAATAAATACACTAATGAATAAAAAACGCAATCATCGTATTTGGTTCACAAGTAATCAACAAAATGTGTTCAAAATCCATCCACCAAATCGTTACAAAATATACTTACCAAAGAACTCCAATACGAACCAACTGTATCAAACTATATTTTTTTCCATTTTTTATTTCTTTTGTTTAAATAATAATACAAAAAGTATGTCCAGACAAAAATCCTTATAAGATTAAAATATTCGGATCTTGGATAATAAATAGCATTCATGAAAAACATTCCATAAAACATTAGCCATACAAATGATTGATACTTCAAATTATCTGATTTTGCTATCAAATAGCCCAATAGGCTCATTAGGGAGATTACCCCAAATAATCCAAAGGATAAATATATATCACCTATTAAGTTAGTACCAAGTCCAATGAACTGTTCTTTTGAAGATATGGTTCTATCATACTTAAAAGTAATCATCGTATTTTTATATCCACTATGAGTATCTTCCTCTGATAAATTAAAAGCATTGTTCAATATAGTATTACCATAAGGTATTATAGAACAAATATTCATTAAAAATGATTTACCAAAAGAAAAACCATTAGTGTCTGCATATTCTGTCAATACATATAAAGACCTATTATTGATAATAAGTTCTTCTCCAATATTTACGAAAAAATATTTGGATATGGAGGTTCCATCACTACCATTTCGGCTTGCCCCTAAAGAAAACATAAAAAATGCACCAACAAAAAGCAACGCACAAAATTTTATTATGTTAAGTCTATGAATGAAAGTGTTGTATAAAAATATCACAATTAATCCAATTCTTAATGTAAAAGTTCGAGAGCCAATTAACAATTGAACAAATATTGTAATCAACAACATCACACAAAAGGAAATGCCCAATTTATTGAATATATCTTTTATGCTTTTTGAATTACAAGAAGAAGCAAACAACAGATAAAGTATTAATGTATTACAAATATCTTGTAAATATCCCCCAATAGAACCTATATCAACCTGAGTATAGTCTGTTCCAATATTTTTTATATACAATAAACATAGAAAAAACATTGAACAAATTGAAATATGCTTCAATTTATTATTTATTAAAATATTAAATCTCTCCCTCTTAGGAGTACACTTTACAAAGAAACCTATCCTAAATAATGCATATGCTAAGTATCCTATCAATGCCAATAATGTACAATGAGTAATATACCTATCATTAAAACCAAATCTAAACAACGAAAAATTATAGTTTGTTTCATATAAAAAAACGGGATAGATAAAGTTTGTGTATAAATAAGATAAAGCAAAAACAGTATCGAAGGTTATAAATGTCTGCTTAATATTATTAATAGCAATCAAGAAGACTGCTATCAAATAGAATATAAAACAATTAGTACAAACAGTTTTTGAATAGCCCAATGGCAATGTGAAATACATGATAATTGCAATAGACATCATAATTCCTAATATTACCAAAGAGTATGTACGTAAGAAATTAATCATAATTTAAAAACTTATTTCATTATATGGCCTATTATAATATAAAGCTGCAGATCTCGCAAAGTTACTTCTGTACATTTTTCCAGAATGCAACATATATACCTTTTCGGCTTTCCCAATAAAATAAAAATCCAAAAATGTCTTAAGGTCTAAATTTATTTGAGACTTAGCCTGATGGTGTCCTATATGAGATATAGGACCAGGTATTGTATACACATAACTCTCAGAAGATACATACTTGATAAATTTCTCACTATCTGCAGTTACTAATATTTTATAATTAGAGTTCACTTCATGCAATTCTTTCAACTTTTGAAGACATTTTTCCATTAACTTCTTTTGATCTAGTTCATTTAGCGTTTCCCCCCTAATATCCTTAAAATCTCCTAATAATTGCATGAATATAAAAGAAGCAGATATATATTTATCAGAAGGAGAATACTTATTTATTTGTTCCATAAAATAAAAGGAAGGTCTGAACAGTTCTTCGAATAAGACATGGGGTTAAAAATCCATACCATATTTTTTATTCAAGAAAGGGAGCCAATCTTCATTAGTATAGAAATGATGTTGAAAATATTTGCACAATGAATTTAAACGTATTGGTTTAAACTTATCCAACATAATAACTGGCGAAGCAAATGGGTAAATATGACATATATCATCAAAGTGAATCTCCCAATTATATTTATTTGGAGAAAAATATGTACTCAACAAAAAAGGTTCTTTATGATAGATTTTAAACTCTCTACCAATACATTTAGAATAAGCATATACAGATATAATCCCTCGCAATCGATCAGCTAATCCATTTGAATAAGCAGAACTATCGAGACAAAAAATTTGATAAGACTTAACTCTTCTTCCAAAATATTTACTCACTATCAATTTGACTTGATCCATCAAGTCATAACCTAAAAAATCACGAATTTTCATTTTGACGTTTTTTAAATAATGTAATTATATAGCTAGTATCATTCTTATTAACAAAAATACTTAGCGTAAAATATAAACCTGAAAGAAATATAGTATCAATAAATAATGCAAGCCAATAATTAGGAATTAAAATATTTAGTATTTCTCCGCATATGGTAATTAATACCGAACAGATGAATGAAGGAAACATATCCTGTAGCTGTTTCAATAAAGAATAATTAATTAGTTTACCAGAAAAATACGCAGTAAGAATATAGGAAAATAAACTAGATACAATCATTCCTAAACATATGACAGTCAATCCGTAAGCGTCCAAAAATGTCACAACGCCCCTATTTGCGGGCTTTTTGCAAAGCCCACAAATCTCATTTTTAAATATCTTTCACTAAAAATTTCATTAATCCAAGCAGATTG
>NZ_JBQKHJ010000047.1:0-10123 GCF_052118345.1 Prevotella sp. LCP21S3_D2
GTTTGTCGTGATTTGCAAAGTTACTGAAAATCAGCGACTTGACCAACTTTTTATAGTTAAGTTTTCATAAGCATTTCTTAATATAAGTTATTGATTTACAGACGATTAAATGTTAATTTAACGCAGTATTGATATCTTAAAGAGTGTTCAATTAAGGCTAGAAAAGAAACTGTTAAAAATTTTGCTAAATGAAAAGAATTTTGGCGTTGTTTGTGTTTTTTGGGTATTTTTTGCTCACATATAGTTTAGAATACCATGAGCAAGTTTATTATGTTGCTCATGGAACGTTAGATCGTGATACGATAAGATGTGTGTCTTTTGATGTCGTGAATAGTAACATGGAACCAATTGTAATTCTTTTTACAGAGGATGATTTGGAAAAATGAATTTTGAAGAAGTGTTATATAGAAAGTGCTATCGTCGTTATGGCGATTTTTCGTTATCTTGTTGGGCATATGATAATGTGATAAATTGTGGAGAGCCATATTCTTTTATCTTTCCTCAGACATTTATAAAAATTGTATATCCTATGAAAAGGTTTAAGTTTACTATAATCTCTTCGAATATCCCTTTTGAAAAGATAAAAAGTTATGTTTCACGGCATATGATAGTTTGTAAAGAATCAGATATTAATAAATATATTTCAAGTTTTATAACTAGTGTCGAAGAGAATAAGGTTACTTGCATGTATGATTCTTTAGTAGTAGAATGGGAGTGCATGCGAGTTTTGGAAGAATAAAAATTAAGTCTTAAATGGCAATATGAAATTGTTTGCAATAGTTGGATAATAATATCGTACGTTATGGAAAAAGAAGTTTTAGTTTTGATGTTATTGTCTGTTTTTAGCTTGATGTCAGTGGCTCTGAGTCCTACCAAGAATTATATTCTTGAGAGGCAGATGCTTGATGCCTGTGGAATCCAAGCTATAGCTAACATCAGCCGCATGCAATGGCAATCAAGCAAAGACCATGTGCTCCGTGGTTACGACTTTGCCTATGATGGTTCCTTTGATTTCAAGGATGGAGCTAATGCTGACGTGGAGTATTTCTATGATACTAACGGTGCTTTGATAAAGGACTTGAACAAGGGCATCAGCAATATAGAGTATGATATTCTTGGTAACTTGAAGTGCATCACTTTCTCTAATGGCTTCAAGACAAGATATATCTATGATGCAGCAGGAAACAAGCTGAGAACCACCCATGAATCAGCCGTAACGAATACGACCGACTACATAGGTAACTTCGTTTTTGAGGATGGAAAGTTAGACAAGTATCTCTTCGATGGCGGCTATTGCTCTTTTGATAATAATCAGAATCCAACCTTCCTTTATTACGAGAAGGACCATCTTGGCAGCGTAAGAATGGTTGTAAACGAGAAAGGTGCAATAGAGCAGGTAAACCATTACTATCCATTCGGAGGTGTATATGGTGATTTGTCATACAATGCAGAAATCCAGAAAAGCAAATACATTGGTAAGGAATTCGACCATATGTATGGTTTGGACTGGTATGACCATGGTGCAAGAATGTATGATGCGGCTGGCTTGTTTTGGGATAGAAAGGATCCTTTGTTTAGTAAATATTATTCTTTAAGTCCATATTTGTATTGTGGAAATAATCCCGTATTGTATCTCGATATAGATGGCTTGGATTGGTATCAAGAAAATGGGCTTTACTTGTATTCGCCAGACGTGCACTCTGGTAAGGACTTGAAGAAAGGGCAAATATATATGGGTAGTTCTTTTACCATAGGCAAGGGAAGTAATTTAGCTACTTATAATAATGATGGTAGTGTTATGTTTGCAAATGAAACTCAGGCATATAACTATATATGGCAAAAAGCAAATTATAAGAAGCGTGAAGTTGGAGGCTTCTTGTTGCAAAACAACAAAGTGTTAGTATTGCCTGATTATAAAAATGACGCTTCGACGACAAAGCTGAATGCTTATGAAGGATATTCTTTTCAAGGGCGAATCCTTTCAAATAAATTAGGACGTTATACTGTAAAAGCCCAAATACATAGTCATCAGAACCGTTTCACTTCCGCAGAACCATCTTATTATGTTGGCAATACCTATGGAGATGCAGGTTTATCAAAGAACTATTTTAGCATGCCTGTTTTTGTCATGGGGCATGATAATGTGCTTTACCTTATTCGAGGAGTAAAAAGTAACCATGTGGTAGAAGTTTATCCTTTAAACTGGGGACAAAAATCTTTGGGAAAATTACTAAAAGGTAATATTAAATTATCAAAAGAAATTTTTAAATTAAAGCCAATAATAAAATGAGAATGTATATAAAAATTGTAATCTTTATTCTTTCTGTTCTATTAATGGGGTGTAGGGACAATGTATTTGATAAAATTCTTTGCGATTTAGAAACAGATTCACTGAATTATGCATCATATCTAATTATAAATTCTAGCTATATACCTATTTGGAAACAAAAAACCAATGGATATTGGGTTGGTCCATTTTATAAAGGTCTTTTATTTCCGCCTCATGATAAATTTATAAAAAAGAGATATATATATAAAATGTTTAGTAATCGTAACATTTATATGCTTGACAGTACCAATCAAGAAGGATTTGTAACTGATTTTGTTTACTGTAAGCAAGATACGATACCATTAATGGATGGTAAGGATACTGTGATGATGAGTTCTGATTCTTTTGTTACTTATACAATGAAAGCAAAGCTGTATGAGGAAGAAAATGGTAAAGTCAATGTTAATAACCAACCTGATACATTGGTAATGCCTGTTGTAAAAAAAGACGAACTGATAGGCGAGTAATTTTGCAATATTTTGATATTAGTATGAATGTTACTCAACATAAAAAAGTATAACAAATATAATAACAAAATAGAGACAATGACATTAAGTGCCGGAAATGTAACAAGAAAGGTGGCGTCATATAGTTATGATGACATCGGAAGACTGGTCTCCTTGAAGCGAAGCGGCAATGTGGGTGTCGTAAACTATGCCTACAATATCCGCAATTGGCTGAAAGAGATGAAATCTGATAGATTCTCTCAGAATCTATGGTACGAAACCACAGGAGCATACCCATGCTTCAATGGAAACATCAGTCGTTTGCAATGGCAATCAGGCAAGGACCATGTGCTCCGTGGTTACGACTTTGCCTATGATGGCTTGAACCGCTTGGAGGAATCCACCTATGCGGAGGGTGAGGATATGAACCAGAACAAGAATCGTTATTCAGAGAATGTTCTGTCTTATTCCGCCAACGGCAGTATTGAGCGTTTGCAGCGATATGGCAAGAAGAACAATGGGACGTTTGGTCTCATTGATGACTTGACGTACTCATACAACGGAAACCAAATAAAGGCAATCAGCGATAAGGCTGGTAGCTTACTCTATAATGGTTCCTTTGATTTCAAGGATGGAGCAAATGCGGACGTGGAGTATTTCTATGATGCCAATGGCGCATTGGTCAAGGATTTGAACAAGGGCATCAGTAATATAGAGTATGATGTACTTGGCAACTTGTACGGACATGCCTATTTTTATGAATTAAAGCAGAAAAATCCATCAATAGAACCTAGTCATACTTTTGGAGTCGTAGGATATGTTAAAGAGTTTGATCCTTATTTCAATCAAGTTGTTTCTTATCCGGTTTTTGGTAAGAATAATACAGAATTAGAAGAGCAGATAAATATTGTTGAACAACAAGCTATAGATAATTATGAAAAGAATAATCGTTAATGGTTGGCTAATGATTAGTATGGGGGTGTTTTATTCTTGTGCTAGTCATAAATACACAAAAGAAACGTTGAATTTGCATGCTGTTCAAGTCGATTTGTCTATGGAACAGGGAGTAAAACGCCAGATAGAATATTATGAGGAAGGAGTTGTTTATGCTTTTTCATTTAGAAGTGGCGGTGTCTTATTGATATTGCAAGGTCCTTTAATGAAAACTCCTATAGATGATTTTAAGCCTTCGACATCGTTGAAGGATAAGCATCTTATAGAAAAAGGTATGGACAAGAAAGGTCTTAAATGGAGGCGTGATACATATTCTAGTTTCAGAGTTTGTTATTTTAATGTAATTCCAACAGAGGAAAGAAAATTTGATAGAATCTTAAATGGAATCAAATTTAAGGCTACGATGTGTGAATGGTAATTTGCATGGACTTTACTGAAGTTTCGCATGTGGTTCAAGTACGGGCTGAAGGCCCTGGGCTAGGAGCTTCTGCCCTTTACCTTTCCCTTCGGCCGGTGACCGTTGATTCAGGGCGTGTGGGGCTTACTTGCGAAACTTAACTTAAGTAACGTTATACTAATTAATATATACTGCTTTCAATAGTATCGATCCAATAAAATAATCGAATTATGAAAAGAATCCTTTGTGTACTTATCGCAGCCATCTGGCTCTGCACTTGCTGGGCAGGGAATGGCAAGAAAACTATTGTCTGGGAACAGCCGATAGCTGAATCGAACCAGCTATTTTATGATCCTTTCCAATCTCAACTCAACATCTATCGTGTGGAATTCGCAGATGATGAAACAAGAGTGTTCATGCACATCACTTTTCGCCCACACTATTGGGTAAAGTTTGTGAAGGAAACCTATCTTCTTGCTGATGGCAAGAAATATCTCGTCAAGAGCTGTGATGGACTGAAACTTGACGAGGAACACTATATGCCTGGCTCTGGCAGGGAGGATGTGGTCTTCCACTTCGCACCGCTCCCCAAGAAGACCCGAAAGTTTGACTTCCTGGAAGGTGACGGCAAACAGAACTTCAAGATATTTGGCATCGAGAATATCGATACCCGCATCAAACAGCTCTTCTCCTCGCTTTGGCGAAACGATGCGACCGGCGATTGGGAGATAGGATTCTACGATGATTTCGCCATTTACGACTGCCGTTACTGGCAATACAAGCAGAAGAATCAGAAGGGCGACAAGTACTCTTTCATCCTTACCGATGGCAAGAGCGACCTGGCTGTCAACATCGACAAACCTCAACATGGCAAGCGCACGATGAGCATCAACGGCAAGAAAGCAGAATATTCGCTCATTACCACTTCCACCCTTCCGGATTATCCGCAGAAAGATGAGACCACAAGTCTGAAGGATACTCATAACAAGCCCGATACGGCTATTGTTGTGGGATGGCTCAGAAATATGCCTAAGGAATTTTGGGATAGAGGGCAGGAGTATAGTGTGCAGTATTATGATCTCTTTTCCACATTCAAGGAAGTGAGCAATTGTAGCAAGCTCGATTCACCTGGCAGATTTGAGATCAAAGTACCCCTCATCAACTCTACCGAGGTTTTCATGGACTGGAAACATACTTATATCAACACGGTGTTGGAGCCAGGTGAGACCTATTATCTGCTCTATGACTTCAAGTCTGGACATTCCATCTTCATGGGTAAGAACTGCCGCTTGCAAAACGAACTGCTGGCGCATCCTATCCCAATGATTAACGCAGACTATGCAGGTAAGTCTGGGAATAAGGTTCCAGCCCAGGAGATGATGCAGATTCTTGAATCCAGATATAAGGAGGCTGAAGGGAACTTACGGAAACAGATAGAAAAATCGGCATCTATTTCCAGATGTTATCAGGAGTATGCGGCTCAATACCTTCTCTGCATTTATGCTACGGATATCTTACAAGGAGCATATAGAGTAAAAGACAATGTTTTCCCTCAGGAATATGTGAGCCAAGTGAAAAAAATATGGAAGGAGATTCCGCAGCCTTATACTCAGTTTCGTGACTATAATATGCTGACTAAAGATCTCATCGACCAGGAAGCAAGGTTAAAGTACAGTACACCCATGGGGAAGACCTATGGATTCTTGTTCACCAATTATTATCCGGAACTGTTGAGAAAGCACAAGGCTCAGGGGGATATTGCGATAACCGATTCAGAAATTGCTATGGTGGAACAATGGGCCAAGGACCTGGATGCCATGACTATCAAGCAATATCAGACGACAGATGCCAAGGAGCAGGAGAAAATAGTAAAAGCTTTTTCCAACTCAGTCCTTGACAAGCGCGCTACGGCTATCATTGGTAGAGAAGATATTGCCAAGATGCTTAAGGATGAGACTCCTCTCATCGATGTATATTATGCCCAGCATATAGCTGATAGCATGGGATGCAGCCAGCAGCAGAAAGATGTCATCATCACCAAAGCCCTTCTTCAGATGTTGGAAAGACTAGCCATGCCACTCAATAGTTATGGTCTTGACCTGGCAGAACACAGCATCAGTTCTGAAGTTCTCAGGGAGAAAGTATTGGCAGAACACCGTAAGTACCTGTCTTTGCAGAACAGGGATATAACAGCTAGTCTCAAGACAGCTCCTCAGGGTATGAGCGATGGGGAGAAACTTCTTCGCCATATATTGGAACCTTATAAGGGAAAGCTTGTATTGCTGGATGTCTGGGGAACCTGGTGTGCCCCTTGCAAGGAGGCTCTAGCCCATTCGAAGGAAGAGTTCGAACGCCTGGCGCCATACGATGTGGTATATCTATACATGGCAAGCAACAGTCCTGAAGAGTCATGGAAAAATATCATCAAACTGAATGATCTGGTTGGCGACAATATCGCCCACTACAATTTGCCAGCGCCTCAGCAGAGTGCCATCGAGAACTATCTCAACATTCACTCCTTCCCATCCTATCGCCTCTTCGACAAGGAGGGAAATCTGGTAGATGTGAAAGTGGATGCCCGCCAGCTTGACAATCTGGAGAAAATCATCAAGGAACTGAGTAAATAAAAAAAGATGACCTCGCAAAACGCGGGGTCATCTTTTCTATTATAAAGGATTATCTATCAATAGAGCATCCATATTGTTCTTAATGGGTGCAAATATACAAATTAAATACGAAATTGCACTCTGCTCAGTGCAATTAATCCTTCTTTTCGCACACGTATAACTTTTTTCGCTAAAAAACTTTTTTCACGTATGTGGTCGATGCCTATCTATAGTGATTGCCAAAAGTAAGGCTTCATTTCACATACTTTCATTTAGTTTAGCCCCATACATAGAGGTTTTCGCCCTAAACTAAAAAAATCACAAAGAAAATACATTTTCCTCCTGAATATATTCCCTATTCTCAAAGAAAAATATTATCTTTGTATCTGTTTAAAGATTAACAAGTAAACATGAATACAGAGCAACAAAAGATAGAATACAAGAGTCTGCAAAAGATTCGAACAGGAGAGAAAGGATTCAAGGAGCTCTCCACTACTTGTGTGGCTTTAGCCAATGCACAAGGTGGACAAATTATGATTGGCGTAGAAGACAAGACCAAGAAGCCTGCTCCCAATCAAGTTATATCGCAAGAAGAGGCAAATAGTGCCGTTACAAGATTGCGTGGACTTTGTTTCAATGTTGGTCTTGCAGTAGGCGACGTATGTGCAGACGAAACTGGCAGCCAGTACTTTGCCATCACAGTATTCCCTTCACTCCATTCATATGCCACCACTTCTGATGGCAAGATGTATATCCGTGTCGCTGACAAATGTAAGCCGGTTCGTAGTGAGGATATCCAACGTGTTGGAGAAGAGAAAGGAGCTTTCCAATGGGAACTTGTACCAACACAGTTTGAGTTGGAAGATGAGAATAAGACGAATCTCTCAAAATTCGCTAATGATATACGCCAATCTGATAGAGTGAAGCAGCATATCAAGCAGCTCGATGATATGGAAATTGGCGAACAGTACGGATAAAGAAGTTGTTCGCCTGATGGATTATGTTGACCATAATTATCAGCTTTCCCAAAAGAACAAGATAGCTTTCGGCATCATAGCCAGAGAGAAACGCATTGCCGCAACTGATTTATCTAAAATCCTCCAGCTATCTGCAGAAAAACGATTGAGAAGCTATATCGATAACTTAGACAAAAGCAATCTGATAACGAAAGGTGGCGTCAAGAAAGGATCATTTTTCCAAATCAATACAACTTTGCTGAAAAATGCAAAATCTAACATTGTTACTAGTTTGAAGACTATAGAACCACATGTTCTTAAGGCACTAATTATGGAAGATCTCCGTGTGCATCCTTTGAGTAAAATATCTGATATAGCAGAGCGCATTCCTGATATAGATATGAAAGAGATTCGAAAGATGCTCTATTCTATGGTTGGGAAGGAGATAGAAAAAGAGGGCACTCGATTTGATAGTAAATATTATATAAAGTAATGGCATAAAAAAAAAGGTCTGAAAAAGAAAAAACTGTTAAAAATCATGTATTGGGCTAATAATCAGCGACTTTATTTTTTCAGTATTCTTTTTCTACTCCTATATTTCATAAAAGAGATTTTAAGTCTCGGTATAAGAACAGACATTACGATGGAAACAAAGGATACCATCTATGTGATAGAACTGAAATTTAATAAGTCGGCACAAGAGGCTCTTGACCAAATCAACAACAAGCATTATGCTGATGCTTTTGCCCTAAAAGGCAAAAACGTGGAAAAGATTGGTATGAACTTTATGATTGATGAAGATAAGACTATCGTATTGGATTGGGTAAAATATTCCTGCTAAAAAATGAGGGTGTGTCATAAGTCCATGACACATCCTCATTTTTTTCTTGTTGGATGCTGATAGCAGTGCAGGCAATCAGCCTATGCTGGCAAGCAAGAGTGTGGAATATGACAGAAAGACAGTAAAGCTACAGATATAAGTGTTACATCATATAAACTATTTGAAACATGTGAAAAAGTAGAATTCAGTTTTTTGGCTTACCTTTGCAACCACAAATAACAATTTTAATATACTAATAATTAATTTAAATCATAAAATGACCAGATACAGAATGATTTTATCCCTGCTTTTGGCTGGCATGGGAACTGCAGCAACAGCACAGAACATCAACTTGCCAATCATCCAGACCAAGTACACGGCCGATCCTGCACCTTATGTGCACAACGATACGGTTTATCTCTATACCACCCACGATGAGGATGGGGCTGAGGGCTTCCTGATGAAAGACTGGCTGCTCTATACCTCAACGGATATGGTAAACTGGCAAGACCGCGGTGCCGTAGCTTCATTGAAAGACTTCAAGTGGTTCAAGGGCGAGAATGGTGCCTGGGCAGAGCAGGTCATCGAGCGCAATGGCAAATGGTATATGTATTGCCCTATCCACGGTCATGGCATCGGAGTGCTGGTAGCAGATAGTCCATTCGGACCTTTCAAGGATCCTATCGGAAAGCCTCTGGCATGGGAGGGCGACTGGTTCGACATCGACCCTACCGTATGGATTGATGATGATAACCAGGCTTACATGTATTGGGGCAACCCGGAGTTGAAGGCAGTGAAACTGAACGAGGACATGATTTCTTATTCCGATTCCATCATGCACTTCCCGAAGATTCAGGATTATCAGGAAGGTCCTTGGCTCTGGAAGCGCAATGGCAATTATTATCTGGCTTATGCTTCTACCTGCTGTCCTGAGGGCATCGGTTATGCGATGAGCAAGAATCCGCTCGGACCGTGGGAATATAAGGGACATATCATGAACCATACGCCTCGTACTCGTGGCAATCATCCGGGCATCATCGACTATAAGGGCAAGAGCTATTGCTTCGGCTTGAATTATGACATCTTCCGTTTGAAGACGGGGCGTCATGCCGAGCAGCGTTCTGTTTCTGCGGCCGAAATGACTTACAATCCTGACGGAACCATCCAGGAGTTGCCATACTTCCAGGATTGCAAGTTGGAGCAGATAGAATGGTTCAACCCTTATCGAAAGGTTGAGGCTGAGACGATGGCTTGGGGCTATGGATTGAAGACGCAGCCTAAGAACGAATGGGCGCAGAAGGACAGATGGAACCAGGTGGTTACGAATATTGATGAGGATGAGTATATCCTCGTGAAGGGTGTTGACTTCAGGAAGGGTGCAAGTAAGTTTGAGGTTTCTGCCTCTTGCCACATGTTTGGCGGCAGCATCGAAATCCGTCTTGATGGGGTTAACGGCCAGTGCATCGGCAAGGTGGATATCAAGAACACCAAGGATGAATACAAAACCCTTAATTCCGCAACACTATAATTTAACTTTATTTATAAGTTCCTGAGCAACAAAAAGTTGCCCAGGATTTTGCCATGTCAGAATTTTCACTTATCTTAGTGTTGCAAA
>NZ_JBQKHJ010000048.1:0-7534 GCF_052118345.1 Prevotella sp. LCP21S3_D2
CAGAATGTCTGAAAGTCTTTGTCGCTGTACATTTTACTTACGTTTAAAATTACTGGCGACAAAGTTACATCTTCTTTCTCAAATCACCAAATCCGTTTTTGGACGCTTACAGTCAATCCAAACTTAATAGTTACTAATAAAACCATTAATGAGAAGATTTTTTTTATTAAATCTAATTTTAAATGCATGCCAGATTTTCCTTTAACCAACAAGATATTTATATTATATGAAATTATTGGATAAAGTAATGATGAAAGGCATAACAACTTAATTATAACAATTGATTGTTCCCATTGAGGCCCTAAAACCTTCATCACAAATGGCTCCGCAGTAACAAATAATAAAGAAATCATCGGAAATACAAAAAACACTGTCAGCCTAATCATTATTCTATACTTTTTAGAAAGTTCATCAGACTTATCTTGAATAGAACTTAACATTGGAAAAGAGACCCTATTTAAAATTCCAGTCAAATTAGATGAAGGAAATTGAACTATAGTATAAGCCCGGTTGTAGTACCCCAAAATGCTACTTTTATAAAACTTTCCAAGAAAAATAGAATACATGTTTTCAAAAAATGGTCCATACAATCCTGTAAGCATTAATTTGGAGCCAAAAGAAAACAATTCCCTAAAAGACTTGAAAGAAAATTCTAGTCGCGGTTTCCAATTACTCAATATCCAAAATAAAGCCGTTAAAATAAAATTACTTACTAAAGTTTGTATAACGAGACTCCAAACTCCCATTCCTATATAAGCACAAAATACTCCAAGACTGCCCGAAATTAGTGTAGATACCAAACTAATCTTTGCCTGACTCTTAAAGTTTAACTCTTTAGTCATTTTGGTTCTTTGAACCAAACAAAAAGAAGTTATAATCAAATTTAGAGATGTCCAACGAGTAACTTCATTTAATATTGGAGAATTATAAAAATCAGCTATATATGGTGCACAAAGAAACAAGCAAGCCGAAACTAAAATACCCAAAATTATATTAATAAAAAAACTGTGGAGTAATCACTCTCGGAAACATCTTTCTTTTGTATTAAGGCATTACTAAATCCACTATCAATTATTGCATTAGATAATGCAATAAAAATCGATAACATTGCAATAATTCCATAATCAGAAGGAGACAAAAGTCTAGCTAAAATAATAGTCAAAATCAATTGAAGTCCTTGTACTGAAAAACGTTCAATTCCACTCCAAATAAATACTTTAAAAGAATCATATCTATTTAATGAATGCATAACGCAAATAATTTAAAATATATTTAACATACATATATACATATCTAAACTTAAAAAAACCTTTTTCCTTTAAGTAGCATATCGGATTTGAAATACCTTCCTGATATAAAGCTCCAAAATATAGAATGCGTTTTACATATTCCTTATCTATTAAGGAGGTTATATTTTCTCGGTGATATTTATCAACAAAATATTTTCTAATTCTAAAAGCACATTCTTCAAAGTTAAAAGTTATCTGAACTGACTTAGAATGAGATGCGGAATTATCCAAAACACGGTAAACGCTTGTAGTTTCATCCAAAAAGTATAATTTGCTTTTTTCATTGAAATATAACCACATAGGATAATCACCCATTAAAAGGTTTGGTATACAAATCTCTTTAAAATACAAATCCATCAAGTCTTTTCTATACATTACTGTTAATGTAGGTATTTCATTTGAAATATATAAAGCTTGTTTACTTAATAATCTTTTACCAATAATGGAAGAACTATATTTTTTAAAATTCTCATTATATTGTTTTGCAGACGTATAAACCAAACCAACTTTACTATTATTTTCTAAAATTACTACCTGCTTTTGAAGTTTAAGCGGATCTATCCAATAATCATCACCTTCACATATTGCCTCATACTTGCATTTATCGCGCCATACAGAAATATATTCCATTTTTTTATACCCCATATTCTTAGAATACAAATTCTCTTTCAAAAACAAGACTGCAAAATAGCAATTTATATTCACCTTATGCTGAGCAAAGATGATTGAAGCATAATCTGTACTTTGAGAATATGAGACCGAAGTATCCGTGAAATCAAAATACTTTTTTAAATAATTCTTAATTACTAGCTGCTCTCCATTTGTAGAAGCATCATCCACAATACAGCAAACAAATGGGAAATCGGTTTGTTGTATCGTAAAACCATTCATCGCATCCTCAATGTACTTAGACTGATTATAGGTCATACATCTTACACACACTGTAAAATCAGGATATTTCATATCATTTCTTTATCTTGAAAACGTATTACTCTTGCAGGTACCCCAACAGCAATAGCATAATCAGGAATATCTTTAGTTACAACAGCTCCTGCACCTATACGAGCAAATTTACCTATATAATGGCAAGTCGGCATAATAATGGCTCTAGACCCAATAACTACACCATCGCCTATATTTATAGATGATTGCTCTACAACAGACCTAGATTCTTTATAATCTGAATGGAATGGATGATAGTGACTTTCTATTATTACACCATTAGTCAATTGTACATTATCACCAATTATAACTTCTCCAGAATAGTCAATGAACACATGTTTAGCAAGGAGAACATTCTTACCAATTTTTATACATCCATTTAGATAATGTTGACGACTTATATTAACATCATTTTCCACCATCAACTTCTCACCTGTCTTAAATCGTTTCATATAAGCTTTATTACGCTTGCTGCGCAAAGACGCTTTCTCGTATTTTATAGCACTATATCTAACCAAAAAGTTTCTATTTTTACGGAAATCTTTTTGCCATGCGTCTCTTTTTTTCCCTATAATCTTATATTGCCCTCCTATCTTTTGGCGTTCTTCATTACTGAGATAATAAAACTTCTCCTTTAGATATTGATTACTCCACATCTTATAGATAAAAAAACAATAAAGCATATCAAGAAATATCATACAATGAGTAAGAATATTACTTGTTGATGGTATCATTTGAGCAGAATGCCTCCATCCATACTTAATAACTTGCCACAATCTGATCATAGTTTACACTTTTATAAATGATATACTATTTTAAAAGCTTTAGGAATTTCCCCCCCTCTTACTATTCATCTCATATAAAGATTTTATCATCTCATCCATGCCATAAGATGGGGTCCAATTAAATGTATTGGTGAATAATTTGTTATCCATTCCAACATGCTGCTGATTGTTACATTCTTCTTCAGTAATTATAACAGAGGTACCATAACATTCGTCACCTATGAGCTTTACTTTTTCTGCAATTTGTCTAATAGTAAACATTTCGCCGGTACCCAAATTATAAGCCTCCTCAAAACGACAATTATCAGCCATTATAACTGTTTGCAACGCTGAAGATACATCACGTACGTCAATAAACGAACAGCCTTGATTTCCTGCTGTCAAATGAATTGGTACACCGGTAAGCGCATTCTTTACAAAGATATTCATAAAGCGTGCATTCTCACAAACGGATGCAAGGCGTATATTAGTCCAATTCACATTGCTTTTTAGAAACATCAACTTTGTTATCACCTCTGTAGTGTATTTACCAAATGCATATAAATAATCAGGATTTAAAATAGTAGTTTCCACGCTATTATTCTGATTCTTTCCATATACACTTTGAGATGAGATATTAACAAAAGACTTCAAATTCGATTTTAGCAGAATATTGATAAGAGATATGGTAAATTCTATCGAAGAAACTAGCTTTATTCCTTCACTAGAACGAGCGAAAGCTGCATTTATACAACAATCCACACTTTTACCTTCATCAATATACTTTTCTAAATCAAATAGAGAAAAATAAAGTATTCTATCCCCAAAAGTTTCATATCGTTCTGAAATTGCTTCAGGATGAGTTGATACCAACAATATTCTATAATCAGTTTTATCTAACAAATCTATTGTCAACTGAGTTGCAACCAATCCCGATGCTCCTGTAATTATAATTGTTTTCATTATTTTTTTATAAGAGATAACCATCTATATCACTAAATTCAATGCCTGGAAGCATAAGTTCATCACCGTTAGTTCCAACAATATGTATTGTATTATTGATCTTTTGCATCACTTGCAACAATGTCCCCTTATCGTTCGCTGTACCTAATACTCTTATTGTGATTTGAGCAAGCAATCCTCTCATTTGTTCTGTAATAGTTTCTCCTGAAACATGAGCCATAACAGCGTCTATTACCTGAGGAAATTGCTTTACTTCATCAATACCTGTTATAGATTTGATTATTCCCGGCGAGGATAAGCAGGAAACATTAAATGCAGGAGTTTCGAACAGAGGATTAGCTTTCTCTTTAAGGTCAGGTTCACCCATATCTCCTGTGAGCGCATAACATATCATCATTTCTAATGGATTATATCCACAAACTCTTTCTAGAATCTTGTATTCCAAAGAACCTGTTAAACGGTATCCAATATCATAAACATAACAAGTACCATCCTCTACCTTGCATTGCATAAACATCATTCCATTCTGAATGTTTAATTTATGGAACATTCGTTTGCAGTTTTCTTCAACCTCTTCTCTATATTTAGACAAGAAGACAGATGGAAAGGTATAACCTACTGGAAGCGGAATTATATCCTCACCTTGATTTTTCTTCACGTGTCTATTCGCAAGACCAGCAAGATAGTATTCACCTTTTTGGAATACCCAGAAAACAGTAACTTCTCGTCCATCCATATAACGCTCTATCAAAGCCTTCTTTGTTTTGGATGCATTCAAAGCCGTTTCATATGCAAACTTTAATTCTTCATTGCTATGGCAAATTGTAATACCACGTGATCCACTGCTATCACAAGGTTTTACAAGAACAGGATATTTAATAGTTGTATCGTTTATGGAATATTCTTCTATTGTAGGAACATTAAAATCACGACATAACGATTTATACTTATCCTTACTTATTAAGACCTCAAACTGTTCCTTCGTTCCATAACATGGAAGATCTGCTTTTCTACATACTTCAGCATAAAAAGGTAAAAGCATATCATTAAAACCCACAAAGACGCCATCAAAATCTTCTTTTTTAATGAGTTCAACCACAGCATCAACATCAGTAATATTTACCTCATAATGCTCATCAGCAATTTTCTTTCCTGGTGAATCTTCAACAGTATTATAATCAGCAACACCAACAACAACTCCTAACTCCTGAGCTTTACGAATTATTTCACATGATATGCGCATTCCTCCCATAACGAGAAGGCGCATTCCTTTGAGATTCTTATTTATCATATAGTTTTAATTATATTAATTATTCTTTCCATATCTTCTTTTCCATATCTTTGATCGATAGGTAAAGGAAGAAGATTATTTGCCATCCAAGTCTCTAAAGCATCATCTCCTAGCCATTCATCAACATTTGGCCAGTATTTTGCAACAAACACTTTCTCTTTAATGAGTTTTTGACGAACTTTCAATCCATTTTCCACAACATAAGGATAAACCATCGGACATTCAAAATCAGAAACAAGTGGTGTTTGTAATTGATTGGTATCGGATAGAGCTTTATTTAAAACATTCCAATTTGAAATTCGTCGCACTTTAATCTTATCATAATCAATATTGAGAAGAATTTCTTTTGTAATTGAAGACATTCTACGGATTGGTAGATAGTCTAACGCTTTTTCATTTGCTTGAAAGTTTTTAAAACCAGCTTCTGCTCCTTGGAGTTTACGTATGATGAGATGATCTGAATGTAGAACGGTTTGTTCCTCTTCATACATCATAATGTCATCACCAACTTCGTTGCCAAGATAACAGATTCCTCCATCAGCAACACCTACATACTTACGTGTACTATAAAAAGCTTTAAGACCTGTGACTATAGGAAAATAAAAAGCTTGTGCACAATCGACAATAATACGTTCTTTAAATCTCGCATATAAAGAACGAATATATAAGTCTTTTATACCAAAGTAATTATTGACAATAATATACTCATCCTTTTGAAGATTTATACTATCAGCTATTTCGAGCCTTGGGTTAATATGGTAAAAACGATAAGGAATATTTAATCGTTTAATTGGCTCTAGTACAACTTCACAAGTAAAATATGGCAAATAGATAAGCTTTACGTCCGTAATTGAGGAGAGAATATACTCTAAAGCATTACGTCCTGTATTAAGTAATATGCCATTCTTATGTGGAAAATTATTAGCTTGCTCTATATCAGCTAATTCAAAATATCCGCCAATTACTTTCATTATTTAACCACAACTTTAAGCCAAGAAGATTGATTTGTTAACGCTTTCTCTAAATCCTGTGCATTATCAAAACGAAGTACCAATGTTCCAATAGCATCATTAGCAGCTTCAAAACCATGAACATAATCTCCAGATTTTACCCAAAGATCTTTTTCTATGATATCTGCAGGAAGAGAAGGATCTATATGTATATCTTCAAAAACTCCATCTTTATCAGCATGAAGTATTATCTCTGCCCAATGCCCATTATACGGCTTCTGTTCTATAACATTTGGCTCATCGCCCACCATTGCTCGTGTTATGGCAGTTATCATATCAACACCTGTTGCATAACGAAGCATTTCACATAGTCGATTACCACCTCCACGTGGGGTTAGTTCCATTATATATGGTTTATTATTTGGACTTACTCTTGTCTCGATATTAAAAACTGATGTTTTTAAACCGAGAAGAGTAATTAGTCTCTGAATCTCATTTGTAAGATACTCTTCTTCTTCCTTAGTAAAGGTTGAAGGCCAAGAGAAAGCTGCAGGGGTATAAGGATTTGTTGCATTTGGGTCAAAACGTTGAGCAGAAAAACTTACGAATCTTAACTTACCATCTTGGGCATAACTATCTGTATCAGATGAACAACCTTTCTTTTCCAAGAACTCTTCTATGATTATATGACCACTAATTGTATATTTGAAAGCATAAGTAATAGCAGACATTAATTCGTCTTCTGAATCTACACGAGTACAACCTTTACTTCCTGCAGAGTCGGTTGGTTTTACAATAAGAGGATATGAGAATTTAGAACGTGATTTCCACGCTTCTTCCTTACTTGCAAAGCCAAAAGCCCAAGGTACATTGAAGCCATTTTCTGTTAAAAAAGCACGGAACTTATCCTTATTTTGAAGTATCTCAACAGACTCAAATGGGCCAAATGATGGTAATCCCATTTTATTCTGTACATATGAAGCTGCAACAACACCAGGGTCCACACCAAAAGACATAATACCATCTATCTGCTTTTCTCGTGCTACCTTCAAGACAGCCTCCTTGTCAATAATGCTTACATTAACATATTCATCAGAATATTTATGGGCAATATTATTTGGAAGATAATCAGCTGTAATTACATAATAGCCTTGTTCATGAGCAGCTTTAATTACAGGGAGCAAATATCTAATGCCTCCTAAGAGCATTATTTTTTTCTGTTTCACCTTAATTCCGCAACACTATAATTTAACTTTATTTATAAGTTCCTGAGCAACAAAAAGTTGCCCAGGATTTTGCCATGTCAGAATTTTCACTTATCTTAGTGTTGCAAAA
>NZ_JBQKHJ010000049.1:0-7469 GCF_052118345.1 Prevotella sp. LCP21S3_D2
ATGGATTGAAGACGCAGCCTAAGAACGAATGGGCGCAGAAGGACAGATGGAACCAGGTGGTTACGAATATTGATGAGGATGAGTATATCCTCGTGAAGGGTGTTGACTTCAAGAAGGGTGCAAGTAAGTTTGAGGTTTCTGCCTCTTGCCACATGTTTGGCGGCTGCATCGAAATCCGTCTTGATGGGGTTAACGGCCAGTGCATCGGCAAGGTGGATATCAAGAACACCAAGGATGAATACAAAACCTTCTCTACTCAGGTGAAGAAGGTAAAGAGTGTTCATGATCTCTACTTCGTCTTTAAGGGAGGCGACATCCAGAAGCAGAACCTCTTCTTCCTGGATTGGTGGAAGTTTAGTGAGTAAGAAAAAACATTAAAAGAAGTGTTTTTTCATTGAAAGCCATAAGCTAAATGTAATTGTCCGCATATACACTTTTATTAAGAATTTAAATAGAAAAAATATCAAAAAATGAAGAAACAACTGATAATTGCTCTGTTGAGCATAGCTCCAGCCTTGGGTGTTGTGGCGCAAGATAAACTTTATAAGGATGAGTTCCCGCTGGGAGACATCATCCTTCTGGACGGACCATTGAAGCATGCTCGCGACTTGAACGTGAAGGTGCTCCTGAAATATGATTGCGACCGCATGCTGGCCCCGTATCGCAAGGAGGCAGGCTTGCAACCTCGCAAACCTTCTTATCCCAACTGGGATGGACTGGACGGACATGTGGGCGGACATTACCTGTCGGCCCTTGCCATCAATGCGGCCACAGGCAATGAGGAGTGCCGCAAGCGCATGGAATATATGATATCCGAACTCCAGCTGGTGCTTGAAGCCAACAATCAGCGTCCTGAAGCTTGGTGCCATAATTATATCGGTGGTGTTCCGAATAGTGCCAAGATGTGGACGGCTTTCAGTAAAGGAGATTTCGGACCTTACTTCGGTACGTGGGCACCTTTCTATAACATTCATAAAATGTATGCAGGTCTTCGTGATGCATGGCTCTATTGCGGAAAAGAACAGGCGAAAAACCTCTTTCTGAAGTTCTGTGACTGGGCTATAGATATCACCGCAGACTTGAGTGATGAGCAGATGGAGCAAATGTTAGGCAATGAGCATGGTGGCATGAACGAGGTGCTTGCCGATGCCTATGCCATCACCTATGATGCGAAATATTTGAGTTGTGCTCGTCGCTTCTCTCACAAACAGTTGCTTGCTCCGATGGAGAATGGTAAGGATTGTCTCGACAATATGCATGCCAACACGCAGATTCCTAAGGTTATCGGATACCAACGCATTGCAGAGTTAGCACATGATATGCAATATCATAATGCCAGTGAGTATTTCTGGGAAATAGTGACTCGCCAACGTTCGCTCGCTTTGGGTGGAAACAGCCGTCGTGAGCATTTCCCAACTAAGGAAACTTGCATAGACTATGTCAACGATATCGACGGACCAGAGACTTGTAATACCTATAATATGTTGAAGTTGACCGAGGATTTGAACCGTGTCAACCATCAAGGTATGTATGGCGATTTCTATGAGACGGCGATATTCAATCACATTCTCTCTGCCCAGCACCCAGAACATGGAGGCTATGTGTATTTCACCTCTGCTCGTCCTCGTCATTATCGCAATTATTCTGCACCTAACAAGGCAATGTGGTGTTGCGTGGGAACAGGTATGGAAGACCATGGCAAGTATGGACAGTTTATCTGGACGCACGACAAGGGGATGAAGACTGAGGATGATGCGCTTTATGTGAATCTCTTCGTGGCTTCCGAATTGAACTGGAAGGAACGGAAGATGGTGCTTCGCCAACAGACAGCTTTCCCATACGCTGAGACATCTAACATAGAGGTAACTAAGGGAAAAGGTGTCTTCACCTTGAAGATTCGCAAACCTTTATGGTGTGATAACTTTACAGTGAAGGGAGTAGGCTTTGTCGTTGACTGCTATGAAGAGAATGGTTTCGTTTGTATCAAGCGCAAGTGGAAGAAAGGTGACCAGGTCGAAATCTCCATGCCTATGCATGCTTCTATCAAGCCGATGATCAATGTTCCTCAATATGTAGCCATCATGTATGGTCCTATTTTGCTCGGCATGAAGAGTGGCACAGAGGATATGCGTTCGCTCATAGCTGACGATAGTCGTTTCGGACAATATGCTGCTGGTATGAAGTTGCCGCTCGACAAGGCTCCTATCCTTCTGCCTAAGCATCTGAATGACATCGCCAAGGACTTGAAGCCTATCCCAGATAAACCTTTGCATTTCAAACTCGCCACCCACATGGAGAATGTTATCAATGGTGAACTGCAGCCATTCTTCGAGATTCATGATTCTCGATATATGATGTATTGGTTGGCACTCGGCGAGAATGATTACAAGGCTTATATGCAGAAGTTGGCTGATGAAGAAAAAGCCCGTCAGGCTTTGGAAGCTAGAACTGTGGATAAGGTGAGCCCTGGAGAACAACAGCCGGAGACCGACCATCGTATGGAGACAGATGATTCGAGCAAGGGTAATACAGAAGGTATCTTCTTCCGTGATGCAGAGGATGGTCATTATTTCAGCTATCTGATGCAGACCAAGGGAGAGACTAATCTTAGCCTTCAGCTTAAGTTCTGGGGACAGGATGAGTGGCGTACAAGTGAGTTTGATATTTATGTCAACGACAAGTTGCTTTGCAGCGTGAACAACAGTCATCGCTGGCGTACTACACAGTTTAAGACCGTTGATTATGCCATTCCTTCAGAGTTTGTTAAGGGCAAGAAGGAAATAAGAGTGAAGTTTGTGGCTCATAAGGGCAAGCAAGTTGGACAGATTTATGGTGTGAGACTTGTGAAGCATTAATTGTAGAAAAGTATATGTTAGCATATATTCGACTCAAGAATGGGGTAAGTACCTCAATCTTGAGTAGAGAATGTGTTGTAAGATAAATTTTCTGAATATAGATAAATGATGCCGGAACAGCCCTGGAATGGGGCTTTTTCCGGCATTTTTCAACACATCCTTTACAAATATTTACTAAAAACATATTAAAACACACTAATATTCAACAAAATAACATCAGGTTCATAGTTTTATCCATATCTTTGCAGAAAAATAGAATATAATTGTGATGATATTTACCAATACGATCATATCGAATCAAAACAGATGTAATGTACCCCATTACATTCTCAACTGCAGTCTTCGGAAATAATACCTATCTTGTTTGAGATAACATATTATTAACGAATTAAAAATTACATGGGTTTAATCATATTATATTTTTTAGGTGCTCTGTCACTATCCTTTTTATGCTCCGTCCTGGAGGCGGTGCTACTTTCTACTCCGATGTCGTTTATCTCGATGAAGGAGAATCAAGGCAACAAGACTGCCTCGTTGTTGAAACAGTATAAAAACAACGTAGATCGCCCTGTGGGTGCCATTCTTTCGCTCAACACCATCGCCCACACCATCGGCTCTGCCGGCGTGGGTGCCGAGTCTATCAAACTCTTTGGCGAAGAATACTTCGGTATCATTTCCGCCATTCTCACCTTGCTGATTCTGGTGCTTTCAGAAATCATCCCGAAGACCATCGGTGCTTCTTACTGGCGCTCGCTGGCAATGCCATCCACCAAGATCATCCGGGTACTCATCTTCATCACCTACCCTCTGGTACTGCTCTCAGAACTTATCACAAAGGTATTCACGCCTAAGAGCCACCAGGCTTCCATGAGCCGCGAAGAGGTTTCGGCCATGGTAGATGTAGGAACCACAGAAGGCATCTTCCGTGAATCGGAAAGCAAGATCATCAAGAGCTGCATCCGTCTGGCTGGAGTTAAGGCAAAAGAGGTGATGACACCATCCATCGTGGTAGAATCTGCTAATATGCATCTAACCACCAAGGAGTTTTACGAACTGAAGGAGTGGAATTTCTCACGCATTCCTGTATATGATAACAATAAGGACTACATCGTGGGCTACGTTCTGAAGGATGTGGTTCTCAAATCGGTTTCAGACGATGAATTTCAAACCCGATTATCCGAGCTGATGCGCCCGATTCTTTCCTTCAACGAGGATGAATCGATATATCAGATTTGGGAAAAGATGTTGGAAAAGCGAGAGCACATCTCCATTATTGTAGATGAATACGGATGCCTTCGCGGCGTAGTTTCCATGGAGGATGTGATAGAAACAATGACGGGCGTGGAAATCGTAGATGAAGACGATGTTGCCGTGGATATGCAAGCCTTGGCTAAGGAAAAATCACGCCTGATGATGCAGAAAATGAAGTAATCGAGTAGGAGGTAAACACTAATCATAGGTGTTTATCTCCTATTTTCATGTTTACCGACCTCTCACACCACCGTACATGCGGTTCCGCATACGGCGGCTTCTTGCATCACGCAAGAAAACCGCCCTTTTCATTCTACATGGCAATAGAGAATACATACCCTATCGCTGAGATGAGATTTATGGTCTTTTTTATTGAGTTGAGATTTATGCTCTTTTTTATTGAGTTGTTTTATAACCCGAAATTGATATTCTATTTTACTTCTTTCTTCCCTGGGGTTACATCTTTCTGAAGAGAGAATACAACAGGGATGGTATATTTTACGTTTACCGGTTTACCATCCTGTGTACCAGGAGTCCAGTTAGGCATCGCCTTCACAATTCTCAAAGCTTCGGCATCCAGTTCTGGATCTACAGATCTTGCAATTCGGGCTTTGGCAACGCTACCATCCTTCTGAATGATAAAGGTTACAATCACACGGCCCTGCTTTTTGGCCTTGACGGCGGAAGCCGGATACTTGATGTTTGCAGCCAGATACTTCATCATTACTCCCTGACCACCAGGAAATTGCGGCAATGTCTCTGTTACGTCATAAACCACATTCTTGGTTGTATCGGCTGGGGCTGTCGCATCAGAAGCCTTTGCTTCCGCCTTCTGTTCAGCTTCCGACTTTGCCAATTCAGCAGCCTTAGCTTCTTCTGCCTTTTTGGCTTCTGCGGCAGCTTTTGCTTCTTCAGCCGTCGGATTCGCCACAACCACATCAGCATTCAGAGCCTGCTCAGCCTTCTGCTGAACCTCGGCTACTTCCGGAATCTGCTCGCCAATCTCACGAGCCACACTCTCGATGTTGCTCACCATAAGCAACGCTCCTGCTAAAGGTGCGAAAAGGAGGTACTTCGCCTTGCCTATTTCACTGGTTCTACGTTTGTTCATCATTTTAATTCTTTTTTTAAGAGGTAATAAATTAAAATTATTGGCAATCTTGGTCGATTCATTCGGCTGTCGATATGCCAAACCTAGAAGGTGATACTGATAGGATTTGCGCGCGTTGCCATCAGATAATACACTTTCATCGGCTAAATATTCCAAATTCATTCTTACTTCCCGCTTCATCAGCCAGGCAAACGGATTAAACCAGCAGGCGATGGAGAAAAGCTCGGAGAAGAGGGTATCCAGGGAATGGAGACCCGAAACATGGGTGCACTCGTGAACCATCACTTCGTGCAACTGCTTGCCTTCCAGGGTAGATGGATACATAAACACCCAGCGGAAGAAGGAGAACGGACTCCCCTCGCCTCTGAGAAGATGTACCGTAATGCCTTCCACCTCCTGCTTCCGGGAAATAACCGCAAGGCGGATGATGCTGAAGAGCTGCCATACCAAACGCAATGAGAGAACGACAACTCCTGCCCAATAGATACCCAGCAGCATATCTATCCAGGTTATGCTGGGAGCCTGAGCCTTTACAACCACCACGGGATAAAACGTGTCGGCATATACATTCGCCATACTCGCCATCGTTGGTGTATCGCGCACCCAATATTCCAGATTGAGTGCCGGAACCATCAGGGCAACGGCATAAATGAGCCAGAGGGTAAGGCGGCGAAGACCGAAGAAAGTATCGCGGCTCACCGTGAGGCGATAAAATCCATAAAGGAGCATCAGGGCTACATTGATTTTTATAAGATATATTGCCATACAGTTTCGATTTTTGTTTGAAATGAACTTAATAATTATTCTTCCGAAAGCTTGATTTATTCTTCAAAGTTCTCGAGTCATTCTTCCGAACTCTCAATTTCACGGATGATATCCTTGAGGTCCTCGGGACTGATTTTCTCGTCTTTGGCAAAGAAGGAAACCATTTCCTTGAAGGAATTCTTGAAGTAATTGTTCACGAAACCCGACAGGAACTTCCGCTTGTAATCGCTCTCGGCAATGAGTGGAGAATAGACATACCCCTTACCATCCCGCTCCGCCTTGACATATGCCTTGCGCTTCAGATTGTTCACAATAGAAGCCACTGTAGTATAAGGTGGACGAGGTTCTGGCAACAGTTCCATAATCTGTTTCACGGCACATCGTCCCAATCGCCATATCCGAAGCATAATATCTTCTTCCTGATTCGTCAGCTTTTCCATATTTCTATCTTTATTCTTTTAAATTCAACATTCTTGTTTCTAAATCACGCTGCAAATCTACGAACTTTTCGTATAAACACAAAACAATCTACGTTAAAAAACATAAATTCAGCTATATTTTAACGTTTTACGAGCTTTTCGTAATACTAAAACATATATTGTTACGAGTTTATCGTAGATTACATATAAAAAGAACCAATATATAATAATATACGAGAACACATAAGTTTGTACAATATCACATATCAAAAACTAATTGTTTTATTTATCTTTGCATAAGATAAGCTGCACTCGGCAATTTGTAAGCAAGCTTACATTGCGCTCGTTTGCATTATCTTTGCAAGAGAAATTAATAACGCAACAAAACAACCATTATGTGGTATCGCAAGCACTTCCATATCCAGGAAATGGGCGACCGCAAGTATTTCATCGAATGGGGGGTTCAGCAGGGCATTCTTCCTAGAGCCACCTATCAGAAAGCGATGGACAAGGCATGGAAGGCGCTTGCTGCATCAGTTCACGAGTCACCTGCACCGACAAGAAGACGGCATTCGATGCCAACCTTATCGAGAACACCATAGCGAAGAAAGTGAATATCACTCCTCGCGAAAAGAGCAACGGATTGAAGACCACCGGCGATGCCGACGGGTTGAAATAATGCATCTATTTATAGAAAACAACACAGAAACGGGCTTTATTCCTAGGAATAAGGCTCGTTTTGCTTTTTTATATCATTCCTTATTTCTTTTTACCTCTCAAAATTAGGCTGTTCCAATTATTTTGCTTAATTTTGCCTGCAAAATAATTTTGAATAAGAAAATGATTGATATAAAAGGTATAACCAAGAGCTTCGGCTCCCTGCAGGTACTTAAGGGCATCGACCTGCATATTGACAAGGGTGAGGTGGTAAGTATCGTCGGACCTAGTGGTGCCGGCAAGACCACTCTTCTCCAGATTATCGGTACCCTCGACAAGCCAGATAGTGGCAGCATAGAGGTGGACGGCATTGATGTGCGCAGCCTCAGCACCAAGAAACTGAGCGATTTC
>NZ_JBQKHJ010000050.1:0-5751 GCF_052118345.1 Prevotella sp. LCP21S3_D2
ATTCTTCAAGGCTCTTATGGGTTGGTGGTTTTCGTAGACATTCACCGCCGCCACGTCGTCAGGGCGGATATTCTTGGTAGCCAAGGTATAGTTGCCCGACAGCATGTCCATATTTTCGATATAAAACTTACTGATGCGCTCACCTTGGTAATAGATGCCTCCCGTGTTGTCCACGCTGATGCCTGGCATTCGCTTCAGTACATCCTCGATGCTTCTATCCTTTTCTTTCTTGAAGGCATTGACATCATAAGTCAAGGTGTCGCCGCTTTGGCGGATAGGCACACTTCTCACCACCACCTCCTTGATATTGATAGCCTCATCGTGCAAGGTGATGTTCTTGAGCTTTCCAAAGTCCTTTCTCAAGATGGTCTTCGTCTCATAGCTCAACCGCGACAAGGTGATACTGGAGATAGAATCATGGGCGGTGGTGGCAAGACGGAATTCACCTTGTCTATTCGTCTGCGTATAACGCTTCAACTTCTTATGTTGATTGTAGGCTCTGACCATTACATTGCCAAGAGCCTTTCCCGACTCGTCCCTTACCATTCCCGAGAGAGAGGTTTGGGCAGAGAGAGGCAAGGCTATTAGCAATGCAAGGACAGCCATCACAATATGCTTGATGAAACTCATGCTAAAACTTTTGTTTTTATTAAACTGCCTTGCTGCTATTCCTTTTCCAAAGGATTATAAAAAAGTTTTCTCTTCGGAATAGGCATCGGTTTACCATTCATATCTTTAGGAGCCAAAGGAGAATTCTTCCATGACTTAGTTGGATCAGACTTGTAATCAGCCACAGCTTTGTTAAAATGCTCACGAGTAGTCTTGAAATATTCTGTGTCTCTGACAATTATTGGCGAACTAGACTTTCGGACAGAAATGGCAGAAAAAGTATGCTCTTTATCTTCTGATTGTGCTTCAAGAATTAGTCCTGGTAAGCCATTTAATTTCCAAGGGCCAACACTCTTCGGTATATCACAAAACCAAGCTATCCAATTACGTCCACGGAAAACTGCTGTTGCTTGATGGCATAAATATCCACAAATCATCTTTGTACTATCAGACAATACCCAATCAATTTGAGGTATATCCTCTTGATAGGTATAACTATCTATAGATACCTTACCATAATAAGACAGTCGTTTTGTATTTGCATTTTCTAACAAGAATTCTTTAAAGTCTGGTCTATACATATTATCGGTTTTTAAAAACTCTCCGTTAGTCATCTGTTGTTTTCCAACAAGAACAGAATCTAGCCTATAAGAACCATAACTCTCAAATTTAGAAACAGTATCTCCTATTTCCAATATAGCATAATACTCTCTCATATCTCCAATGCTATGGTCTATAATACGATAGTTATAGATGCATTCCATAACACTTATGTCTAATGTTTTGTTTTTACCCAATTTTGCTGGTTCATTAGCCCATGAACCTCCTATTGAAATTTCCTGTGCGCTTGCTGCAAAAGGCATCATCGCCAAAAGCAACGCCATCATCATTTGTTTTATCATTTTCTTTTCCATTGTATATCTCTTTTATATGTTTCCTACATACTTATTCTTATTAGAAAATACGCAACTCTTACCATTGAGTAAACTAAAGGAACGCGCTTTTAACTTTTATTAATATTGGTAACTTGCCCTTTCATACCTCTTTTTTTGCAAAAGTACGAAAAAATAAAGAAACTCCAACAGAATGTCTCTATAAAATTAGAAAAAAGCAGAACTTTCATCTGAACAAAGTTAAGTAGCGCTGCGCATTGCCTGTAGTCCTTTCAGAATCACAATGCAAAGATACATCCATGAGAATCCGCCATTCACGGTTTCTCACGGTTATTCACTGTTTCTCACGGTTTTTCTTTCTTTTTCTGATGATTAGCTCAGAAAGATGATTTATTCCAATGATAAAAGAGACTTGCTTATGACGGCTAAGTAACTTGCTTAGGATAGCTAAGTGACTTGGTTACGATAGCTAAGTTACTTACTTAGGAATGACGGATGACACTTATGACATTTGTTTTCAGAAAAACTCTCTCACGTAGGCGGGCGGGAAGCTTTTCAGAAAAATTTTTCCTGCCCGCCCGCGTGAAGAAAGTTTTAGAAAACAAGTGTCATAAGTGTCACTGGTGTCACAAATATCATTTGAAATAGTCAAACAGAAATATCGGGAAAGCATTGAGTACTGCTACTTTACAATCTTCGGTATTCACATACTGCTTTAATTGTGAGTTGAATATTTTGTCTTGAAGTATGTCTTCTTTAGATGCAGGCATCGAATTCTTCCCCTTACATAGATAGTTCGCTTTTCCCACATTCATTTCCTTTAAATATTCCCAATTCTGCTTGATTTCCTTCGTCTCTTCTTCTGTTGGCTCTCGGTGATCTTTCAGTAGGATGAAATCGAAACTGTCATACGCAGAAAAATCGGCAGATACACCTTTGAACTTACCACACTCAGAACGTGTTACAGAATACGTCCAATAGTTTGCATCGGGCAACTGCTTAGTATATCGTATAGACTCAACCATCGGATAGTCAATATAAAGCCTACCAAACTCCGTTTCATTATTGAAAGTTTCAAGCATTTCCTTTACCTGCCTGTTGATTTCTTCGAGAGATAAATTCCGGTTATGAAAGTCATAGTCGAAGAACAGATAGATTTCCGAAATGTCAGCAGAAGCATCAATATCCTTGAGCGGATTGTCTGCTTGACCGGCAAATTTCTCCATGAGTAAAGACACAATATCTCCATCGCCATCATACTCCTGCAAATCTTTGTATAGTTGATAGATGTTGTTGTTATAGGAACATACTATCTGCTCATCTCTGTTTGCAAAGTATAATCGCTGAATGGTGCGGAACAAATCCGGCTCCCGTTTTACTCCTTCAAAAACGAATAGTATCATACTTCGAATGCGTTACCTCTAAACATTTTTTCTATATTATGCCCGAATCTCAACTCTTTTTGGGTGCAGTCGCTCAACGGCTTGATTTTGTTGTCTTGCAAGATGAAATTGCAGTCTGGGCGAAGCAAGTCGTTGGTCATCAGGTAGGTATTGTGTGATGACGTAAAAGCTTGACATGGAAGAGCAAAGAGGGTTTTGCAAACCTCATAAGAGAGTCTGAAATGATAGAAAGCATCAAATTCATCGATGAAAACGAACGATGCATTTGCCATCTGTTTCAGCCAGTAATAAAGCAGCATCAGAGATTGAGTACCCGTTGATGCAATCTTATCGAATGGAATGCGACCTAATCCAAATACGCAATACAACTCTTTATCATCATCCTTTGGATCCTGAAACTCAAAACTTTGTCCACTTACCCGATGGATGAAGTCCTCAAAGTCCCGAGTCAGCTGATTCTTGATGATATACTCATCGAGATTAGCCGGAGCAGTAGCCAACCCCATAAACTCATTTTTTTCAACACTTCTGAACCATAACATTGAGTTTACGAATTGCTGCAGCTTCAGAAGATAATGTTCCTTAGCAAGAGGATAGGAAGTAAGCAGAAAGTTTACGATGGATACATTGTTGGCGTTATTGGCAAGGTTTGCCTTCACCGCAGAATCCATCGGGAACTCAACATCATCCAATGTCAAGACAGAATTCTTGTTGCAGAAAATAAGTTTGTTATTCACAACAAGTTCTTCTTCCTCCAGCTTTCCATCAGGCGATTTGCTATATGTATATTGTAACGTATCATCTCTAAACTTGAAGGCATATTCAAATTTTACGGGGAAGTTCAACTTTCCCGTATATGTAAAGTTATCATAATAGTTCACCTTCTTCCACTTCTGTGAAAGATGATTGGTGATGTCGAAGATGGCCATTGCAAAGTTCGACTTGCCAGAACCGTTAGGTCCATACACGATGCCATTCTTGATGATACCATCTTTAATGGCAAAAGTATTGAACGAATAGTTACTTGGTTTCGACAAATCCCATTCTATGCGATTAGCAAATCCTCTATAGTTCGTTACGGCAAATTTTACTAACATGGTTCTATATACTTTATTTTTAATTGATAACGAAATTGTTGATGCAAAGCAAACACACCCCAAAACGACGAAAACCATCATTCAATTATTATAATGTCAAGTGCTGCTTAGCATTTGCAAAGATATATAAAAAAACAATCCACCGTAATTATTTTACGGATATTTAAGATAATAATCAAGTATCAATAATCATTGAAAGATATAGGAGATGTGATTGAAAGATATAGGAGTAGCAGCAGGAAAGTATAATAGAAGTAATCGGAAGATATAGGAGTAGTTGCCAGAAGATATAATACCTGTCTTCGGGATTGTTAATACCTTGAACCGCACAACAGCTGTTGTGCGCTTGCATATCAGCTGTTGTGCAGATGCACATCAAGTGTTGTGCGGATGGAATCCAGCTGCTGTGCGGTAATGCTCAACAGAAGAACCTTTTCTGCCTTTTAGCAATACTCTTCCTTAAACCATAGACGATAAATCGGATCAACAAATACAAAATCAGCTTTCTGCTTCTCTATGATATCCTTGTTCTGAAGAATCTTCTTGTTCTTAACTATCGTATTGGGATTACCCAGATTATACACCTGCTTCACTGCTTGTGATGAGAAATGCTGCTCACCATCAGCAATCGCCTTAAGCAACTCTATCTGGGTAGAACTGAGATTTTCCGTATCGTTCTGAAACATAGGGGTATTGATGTTCAATACCTGCTTGAGACCGAGAGATAACTATTGCGCTTACTGCCATAAAGGCAATAAGAGGTCAACTGCTGCTGTTGCCATACTGAGCGCATCTTGCCCTCCATATCCTTATATTCCGGGAGATTAGCCAACTGCTGGAATTCATCTATGCACACGATAATCCTGATTCCCTTTTCCTTCGCCAGCAACTCAGGCAATTGGAGAATCGCCATCTTATCTCTTTCTTGCGGAACAAACTTCAGGTCGAAAGCCACAAAATCCGTAATCTGATCGTTAACTATTATTTGTGGAACCACACCCGTCAAGAACTTCTTGGCATCCTCTATCCAACGTTCTATCTTGGAAGAAGCACAGGCTATGACCTGACTGGCAAAAGTGCGATAGAATTCTGCTTCCGAGCCGATACTGAAAGCATCTATATAGCAGATTCTCACCTCCTTATCTTCTTCACTCAGTTCCGTCATCGCCTTCTTGACAAGCGACGATTTTCCCCATCGACGTGGAGAAATGAGCATCACATTGATATGGGAAGCCAGGAGTTGCTTGAGCAAAGCCCTATCTTCCGTTCGGTCGATAAAATTCTCTTCGGTAGCCAAAGTACCAAACTGAAAAGGAGATTGAAATACTGCCATATTCTTCTTATTAAATTCGTTTTATCTGCTTTATTACATTCGTATCACCTGCAAATATACAAAAAGTTACCCAAAGGTAACTTACCTTAGGGTAACTTTTTGTGATTATTAACCTATACTAATGGTTAATCAGGTCATTAAGGTCAAGGTAAGAGGTCCGCAAATCGTAGCCGATAACAATAAGGATGATGACGAGTAAGTCACCATCCTTATTGGATTATTAGAAATTATATTTTACGCTGAAAGTGCATCCGACAGGACGCAACTGATAAATGTATCGATAATTGCTCTCCTTTATCTGCTTGTTGACCACATAAACCCTTTGATTTGTCAAGTTTTGGGCTAGCAACTCCAACTCTATGCTCTTCTTTTTATATCGGATGCCAGCATTGGCATCGCTCTCATGCTCCTGATGG
>NZ_JBQKHJ010000051.1:0-5196 GCF_052118345.1 Prevotella sp. LCP21S3_D2
TGTTGCCAAGGTAACTATGAAGGAGATGGGAATGGAATATTCTATGTCTTCATTCAAGTCACTGATGACCAACATTTATCTGGTGAAACGAATTTTTAAAGCAAGTGGGTATACCCCGAACCGAACTTTAATTAGCAAGATTTTCAAAGATCTCTCGTGCTTACAGCGTATAGCTGCTTAGCACATTATTGAATTATTAACGAACTATTGATATAGATATATGCAAGATAAAGAGGGGAAGAGTCACTATAAACCATGCAAAAATCAGCAGAATTTCTAATAAAACAAATTATTTTCTAATTTTTATATCGTTTTTCGGATTAAACAAACAATATTTGGGGAAAAATGAGTATCTTTGCAACCGAAAACAATAATAATATCCGCAATGGCTGAGAAAAATCTTAATCGTATAAAGGTTATGCTTGCAGAAAAGGGGAAAACGAACAAATGGCTTGCAGAGAAACTTGGCAGAGACCAAGCAACCATTTCCAAATGGTGTACTAATGCTTGCCAACCTCCTTTAGAAGCATTAATACAGATATCTCAATGTCTGGAAGTTGATATAAAAGAACTCATTAGGGTTCCTGAACATAATCCGTATAAAAAATTGTAATGAAAAAAATAAATACTTCATTCTCATTATTTGATTTCAGCAAGAAACGTGCCGATAAGGTACAAATATTTGGCAAAGAGTCGCTTGACGAAAATGGTAATCTTATACCATTTATCGAACAGGCTGCATTGGTAACTCACTATTTACAATTGAAAGAATCAAAAGTAAATGTGCCATATGCAAATAAAGCGCAAGATATACTGAATTTATGGTATGAATTCGTTCATGGAGAGAAGGAACAACGACCTAATGATTTCGTCGGTGTTTCAGAATCTACAGATGCCTATCAAGCATATCTATTTCCAGAATTATTTCAGGCACCATTTCTTGCCCCAAAAAATCCAAAGTTCACCTTTATTGATCTTTTTGCGGGAATAGGTGGCTTTAGAATGGCATTTCAAAATTTAGGAGGAGAATGTGTGTTTTCTTCCGAATGGGATGAACAAGCCAAAAAGACCTATTATGCAAATTATGGCGATGTTCCTTTTGGTGATATAACAAAGGAATCAACAAAGAATAAAATACCAAAGGGGTTTGATATCCTTTGTGCTGGTTTCCCTTGTCAAGCATTCTCACTTGCTGGTAAAAAACTTGGATTTGCAGAAACGAGAGGTACTGCTTTATTAAACGCTGTAGCATAAAAACCGATTATTATGGAATGGACAAAAGACCAAGAGATAGTTGCTTTATACCTATATTGCATTATACCATTCAACAAGGTTAACAATTCTAATCGGCAAATTGCGTTGATGGCAGAACTAATAGGTAGGCCCAATGCCAACTCTCTTAAGGCTAAAATAGGAAATTTTGGTTGTTTCGACAGCAACCTTGCAGCCTCAGGACTGGGACATTCAAGCCGTTTGGACGAAACCGTATGGAATGAATATAACGGGAGGTGGCAGGAACTTGAAATAGACGCATTAAGACTGATTGAAAAATATCAAAGCGTAAGACGAGGAATTATTCCTGATATTCCATCCATTCCAATTGGAAGAGAGCGCGAAACCGTAATTAAACAACGTACGAACCAATACTTATTCAGAAACATGGTATTGTCTGCATATAACAATAGTTGCTGTATAACAGGATTGGCTCGTCAAGAATTAGTGGAAGCGTGCCATATCATCAATTGGAGCGAAGACGAACAGAATCGGCTCAATCCATGCAATGGGCTTGCGATGAATACGCTCTTTCATAATGCATACGACAAGTACTATTTGGGGATAACTCCAGATTATACAGTCGTAATATCCGACAGATTGTATGATGGTCTTTCGGGTGAGGGCAAAGACAGAACGTATGAGTTATTCAACCCCTACAACAAAGGGCATATTATAATGCCAAGGAAATTCAAGCCTGACATTACTTTAATAGAAAAGAAGTTTAATCTGTTTAAACAATATAATTTATGATTAGTGGGTACAATTCCGTAAAAGATACTTTGCGCGACTTATTGGAGAAGAATGGAGAAGTTATTGACTTGTGCGAATATTTTCCTGACATGATTGGAGGTGTCGGTTACAATGAATTACGGTACTTTTCGATAGGCATGAATGGAGAAATTGAAGCCGAGTCCAACAATGATCACGAAACAGAAAAAGGGGAAGATTTCTATAAGTCATATGTGTGGGAAGAGATGACAGACTTTGAGAAAATAGAGATATGTCGGCTTTTTTCCATTATATATGACTCTCCAAAAGCTAATCTCTCGCAATCGGCAAAAGAGAAGTATGGTGCAAAAACTGATGTTATTATCACCAGTGAAGATTCTCTTGACCATTCCAAAACGACAGAGGGTTTTTCTGTAAAATCTCATATAGGCAGTCCTGCAACATTATTCAACTGCTCGCAAACCTCAGGTTTTACATTTGAAGTTGTTGGTTGTGATGAAAAAGGAATGCATGAAATCAATGCTAATGATACTTTTCTTTCAATAATGAAAGTTATCAAGGAGAAATTCTCTCTTGAATATGTTGGGTGCAGAAATGAAGTGTTTGAACAAAATATTGCCATTGTTGACTCCCGAATGGAAGAAGTTCTAAGTGCAGCAGTATTGGCGCAAGCATTTTATTATGGTGCGTGTGGCTCTAATGTTAAGGATGTATGCAACAAGGTAGTTGAATTAAATCCTATAAATGTCAGAAATCCACAAATGTTTTATCCTGCTAAGTTCAAAGACTTTCTCTTTGATTCATTTGCGGGTATGACCGCATCTTCTCTTTGGAATGGTAGGAAAAGGTTGACTGGTGGCTATATAGATGTTAGCCGCAATGGAGAGATGTTGTACTATCGTGCCATGTCTGATGAAATTTTTGGCAACTATCTTTTTGAGAACACTTATTTCGACCGCCCTGATAGAGGAATGTGCAAGGATTTGGCAGTAGCTAAGGCAAATGCATATTTGGAAGGCAGAGAACTAACTGAAAGCGAGGAGAATAGTTACATATACAAAAATGGAGTATCAGGGACGAAAAAAAATAAGAAAGGAGATTTTGGTTATGTTTACAAGAAAGAAGGTCAATACTTCATTGATTTGAATTTCCAAATTCGATTTAGATAAAATATAGACAATCATCTTAGAAGTATTCAAAATATGGCAAAAAGTAAAATTGTATATTCAGATATAAAATGGGATGAGATAGACTACACTGTAGTTTCAAAAGTTAAAGATATATGCAGATCAATAAAGGAATATTATTGGAATAATCGTCCAAAAGGTTCTTCTCAAAGTAAAATTATTGAATCAGGTTTGGATTATGATTTCTTGATAAAGGCATTCTCTATCTATCACACGGAATGGAAAGAAAGAACTTTTGGAATTACAAAAATAGATTTTTTTGTGGCAATACCTTCTGCATACAAAAATGATGAAAAGTGTAAATCTTTTCACCTTGTACTGGATGGGAAAGTGCCTTCTGATAGTTCAATTTCTCATAATTTTCTTAAAACTGATCGTTTTAAGAAAGACATAAAAGATTGTTGTAGAGATGCAATTAAATCAGAAAAAGATGAGTTTAAAAGACTGGCTATAGGAAAATTATGTCCCTATAAACATATAATGTTGACTAGTGATAACATAGATGTGCATCATAGTGGCCAAAGTTTTTCTAAAATAACAGATAAGTGGATTGAGAAAAATGGAGGTATAGAGTTTCTTCATCAATTTGTAAGTCCTTCTATAAATGGTGGAACCATAACCAAATTTACTTCAGCCAGTATTCGTGAAAGTTTTATTGCATATCACAAGAAATATGCATGTTTAGAAGCAATTTCAAGAGAAGCACATAAAGAAATTCACAAGAGAAAAATGTGATTATTGGGGATTGACAATCCCCAATAATATGATAGTCCTGATGCAGTCTTTATTTTTACCATAGCACAGTGCTATCATCATACCTATTCTGCATGTAACCACAAAGAAGGCAATCATAAAGAAGAACCAAAAGAACACTGAGCATAGTGACCAAGGTAGCAGCCATCATATCCCTTATATCGCTCATGGACTTTCTTCCGTTCATCGGTAAACATGGAATTGACCTCACGGATATGCCCCTGCATCTTGTGAGGTTATCCATTGGCGTTCTTTGGCAAACAGTTCTTAAATCTTCTGCCAGTCAGTATCATTGACTTGCACAGATATCGTTAATTTGGTAGGCGCATTCTCCAAGACCTTATCTATATGCTGATTGATGGTATCAACCTTTTTGCTGATAGTAGTCACAGCACCACCTAACTTGGCTTCCGCACGCTGATACTGCAGAATGGCAACCTCCAGTTCAAGTTAGGCATTGATGAAGGTGTTGGTAGCCTTGTCAATGTCCTCACTCAACTGCTTTAACTCAGGAACATGCTTTATTAGTCCATTCTCGGCTTGCTGCTCCTCAACCTCGATTTCAACATCATTCATCATGTTATCGAAGTCGGGTATTTCTTTACTTTCTATGTTTATCTTTCTTTTTCTGATAGCCATATTGTCATTGCTCCGATGCTTTGAATACAGAGGCATTCTTGCCGACAGTATTGCGGACAAGTTCCCATTGCTTGTCGTAACGAACCTACGATTCATGAATTTGTGGTCATCTTTTGGAGAAGTAACCAACAAGATGAGAAAGTAACTATCAATAGAAACAATCAAGAAGAAAAAGTAACCATCGAAAAAAGTGGTATGTCATTGTCTATACGCCATCAGCAAGTTATAGATTATTGTTCAATACCTCGTACGGTGCAGGAGGTTATACTCTCCGCAAGCTGTATTATTGATATTTATTGACGCAAGTTGGTGAGGATGGAGGAAGTGGGCTTGTTGAGATACATAGAATTCTTTCTTCAGTTATGATGATTTGGATTTTTTTTTAAAAACATTTAATACTTTGGATTTTAGCATTTTTGATATATAAAATACTGATTTATAGATATTTTTGATTATCTTTGCATTGTTGTTTATATATAACTGAGCCCACTTTAAAAAGGGACATATTTTGAATCCAGTCTGACCAGTGTGGTCATTCTGAGTGAAACATAGCAATCGGCTCCGCTGGTGAATATCTGTCGAGAAATCGCTTTGAAAGAGCCGAAAGCTTCTC
>NZ_JBQKHJ010000052.1:0-5124 GCF_052118345.1 Prevotella sp. LCP21S3_D2
GATTTGCAACACTAAGATAAGTGAAAAATCTGACATGGCAAAATCCTGAGCAACTTTTTGTTGCTCAGGAACTTATAAATAAAGTTAAATCAAAGTGTTGCGGAATTAAGGATCGTTATGCGGCAGTAATAATATACATATTAATACGAGTTAGTAATCCTGTAGTTCTCATATGCTACGAGGAGGTATTAAAAGGTGCGTTTCGACAATGCATCTACTGTAGTATATTATTGCTTAATACAAATGAATATTATAAATTTAGGAATTCTTGCTCACATTGATGCAGGAAAAACTTCCGTAACCGAGAATCTGCTGTTTGCCAGTGGAGCAACGGAAAAGTGCGGCCGTGTGGATAATGGTGACACCATAACGGACTCTATGGATATAGAGAAACGTAGAGGAATTACTGTCCGGGCTTCTACGACATCTATTATCTGGAATGGAGTGAAATGCAATATCATTGACACTCCGGGACACATGGATTTTATTGCGGAAGTGGAGCGGACATTCAAAATGCTTGATGGAGCAGTCCTCATCTTATCCGCAAAGGAAGGCATACAAGCGCAGACAAAGTTGCTGTTCAGTACTTTACAAAAGCTGCAAATCCCGACAATTATATTTATCAATAAGATTGACCGTGCCGGTGTGAATTTGGAGCGTTTGTATATGGATATAAAAACAAATCTGTCGCAAGATGTCCTGTTTATGCAAACTGTTGTCGATGGATCGGTTTATCCGGTTTGCTCCCAAACATATATAAAGGAAGAATACAAAGAATTTGTATGCAACCATGACGACGATATATTAGAACGATATTTGGCGGATAGCGAAATTTCACCGGCTGATTATTGGAATACGATAATCGCTCTTGTGGCAAAAGCCAAAGTCTATCCGGTGCTACATGGATCAGCAATGTTCAATATCGGTATCAATGAGTTGTTGGACGCCATCTCTTCTTTTATACTTCCTCCGGCATCAGTCTCAAACAGACTTTCAGCTTATCTCTATAAGATAGAGCATGACCCCAAAGGACATAAAAGAAGTTTTCTAAAAATAATTGACGGAAGTCTGAGACTTCGAGACGTTGTAAGAATCAACGATTCGGAAAAGTTCATCAAGATTAAAAATCTAAAGACTATTTATCAGGGCAGAGAGATAAATGTTGATGAAGTGGGTGCCAATGATATCGCGATTGTAGAGGATATGGAAGATTTTCGAATCGGAGATTATTTAGGTGTTAAGCCTTGTTTGATTCAAGGATTATCCCATCAGCATCCCGCTCTCAAATCCTCCGTCCGGCCAGACAAGCCCGAAGAGAGAAGCAAGGTGATATCCGCTCTGAATACATTGTGGATTGAAGACCCGTCTTTGTCCTTTTCCATAAACTCATATAGTGATGAATTGGAAATCTCGTTATATGGTTTGACCCAAAAGGAAATCATACAGACATTGCTGGAAGAACGATTTTCCGTAAAGGTCCATTTTGATGAGATCAAGACTATCTACAAAGAACGACCTATAAAAAAGGTCAATAAGATTATTCAGATCGAAGTACCACCCAACCCTTACTGGGCCACAATAGGGCTGACTCTTGAACCCTTACCGTTAGGGGCAGGGTTGCAAATCGAAAGTGACATCTCCTATGGTTATCTGAACCATTCTTTTCAAAATGCCGTTTTTGAAGGGATTCGTATGTCTTGCCAATCTGGTTTACATGGATGGGAAGTGACAGATCTGAAAGTAACTTTTACTCAAGCCGAGTATTATAGCCCGGTAAGTACACCTGCTGATTTCAGACAGCTGACCCCTTATGTCTTCAGGCTGGCCTTGCAACAGTCAGGTGTGGACATTCTCGAACCGATGCTCTATTTTGAGTTGCAGATACCCCAAGCGGCAAGTCCCAAAGCTATTACAGATTTGCAAAAAATGATGTCTGAGATTGAAGACATCAGTTGCAATAATGAGTGGTGTCATATTAAAGGGAAAGTTCCATTAAATACAAGTAAAGACTACGCCTCAGAAGTAAGTTCATACACTAAGGGCTTAGGTGTTTTTATGGTTAAGCCATGCGGGTATCAAATAACAAAAGGCGGTTATTCTGATAATATCCGCATGAACGAAAAAGATAAACTTTTATTCATGTTCCAAAAATCAATGTCATCAAAATAATGGAGCGGTCAGGGAATTAATATAAGACGCTGTGGCGACAGGAGCGTGAGGCAGTGCGCCGGGCGTATTACCTCACACAACCTTATCACCACCGCTTGCGTCCAAATGATGTGATAATTCAGGCGATAAGCCGTGTCAGTGGCCCGCGGATCCACAAACACGGCACATCGCCTTGTGCTGTTTATCGGTTGCCCGACTGATTCCGTGCTGCACACCGATTCAGCTTCGGGCAGTTCTGATTTTGGATATGATGCCCGGCTGAAGCCGGAGGCGGCGACAACGCCAGAGCAAAGCGAGGGCAAGCCTTCGCCCGACTCTCGCGTTGTCGCCTCTCTTTGGAATATCTGTCTGCAAACGATGACTGTGGCCGCTTCAAGGCTGGCACTTTGAAACGGCAACGGTCAAAGGTGGCCGGTTCTTTCCCTTGAAGATTTTGAGCCTCGGCAGGGACAGGCGTTTTGGCGTGCGAAGTTACTGCGTCCGGGAGGACCGTCAAGTGACGCTACGCTTGTGGTCGGCGTCCGCACTCGTGAGCCTCCACAAATTCTTCTCGTGCCTCAAACAATTTGGGTATCCCTCGCTTGCCGCTGACTACACACTTGCCTTATCCTCCCTTTATGGCCGCAGTCGTGGAACAGCACGAAAAACGGCCAGCCCTGCCGGAGAAGCTCAAAGAGCTTCAAACAAAAGGGAGAAAAATTAACTCAAACGCTCAAACATTAAAGGACTATGCACAGCACTATTTATCAAATCAGCACCGAGCCGATAGTCGAGAACGACTATCTGAACAGTGACCGTATAGTGGCAGGAGAAAACGCCTCTATATCCTATTTGTACGAAAACTCCGAGGACGGACGCAAGTTCGACATCCGCTTTCTTCTTGAACATATACTGCCGAAAGGTATGTTTACGCCCATCGAAGAAAGCACCCTTACCTACAATGGTGGCTTCGCAATGTGGCGAAAATCCCATTTCGACAACATCAAGGCTATATCTGCCGAACTTACCCCTGCAAACGTGATGAAATGGAACGGACCAATAGGGCAACTGAAAAAAGCCATTATCAATCCGCTTGGCGTTGACGCTCTTTTCGTGACCGAGTTCTATGACGGTGCAGGCACGGCTGAACGCTCCGCTGACCTAATGGATATTATCGCCCGACTGAAAAAGGGCGATAGACTATACATCGGAGCAATATTAGGGTATCACAACTAAAAACATACAGTCTGGAGTTCTTTATAGAGCCTATCCCGACATGGGCGTTATGCTATCTAATCAACGAAGACCCGACAGGGTTGACAGACGATGAAATTGCGATGATTGACAAATGGTATACCGACAACAAAGTGCAGACCGTCACCACCGCTTCCGAAGCAGAGGGAGAGTGCAACCCATATTTCTCCCATTTCCCTGCTTTCGGACTACCTGCCGAGGTTACTGACTGCCATGTGATGACATTGTAACCATTATCTCACGAAAGTCAAACGATATCCAAATCATACGGATATGAAATACGAAGATGTGTCAGCGATATTATATCGCAATCATGGTGTTTTCGACATCACCACGCCCTTTGGCACTCAACGCCGACGTTTGTTCCTCTCCACTGAAAGTAAGGTATGTGAGTTTGCTAAACGCTCTCGCAGGAGAGGCTATCCGATACAGCCAAACGAAATCAAATGTTGGCTGTCAATCTCCAAAGTGACAAAACCGACAACGAATATAGTAGCCAAATTCCAACGCTATGCCTCGCGTGCAACTTTTCCGTCTGCATTTGTTCGCAAGTGTCTTGAAGCTGACCCGACAAAGGACTGCTACGAGAACCGCCTTACCACCGGCACTCGCATCGACGGAGAGATAATATCCCTTGACGCTATCTCCAGATATAACCATTGGGCGGTGGGACAGTTCAGAAAGGCTCTCAAAGAACGGCGCAACTTTAATTCCGGGACATTCACTTTCCGTGGTTATGACGGTTCCCTATGGATTGAGGTCAAGCAAAAGGACGATAACTATAACTACTATAAAGCCGGAGATATTGCCGCAGGCTTCAGTAAAGAGTATCGTGGCTGTGCCAACGGATATTACTATGCCCTGATTGATGATGAACATTTTATCGGGATTGATATAGACTGAATTATAAACAGCACCCTGCAATCCTCATGGAGAGCAGGGTGCATAAAACCGAAAGATATATGACAACGACTGAAATCAACTACAAGGGCATGGACTATACCTGCCGTATCGTTACAAGCAACGAGGGCGAGAGCCTTATTATCGGTGGACTGGAATTGCTTGACGTACTTATGCCTTATCCAATCACCGACAAATGCAACGGCTTCGCCGACAAGGAAGCGGAGCGTGTCGATGAAGAAATCTTCTACTATACCTCCGAAAGTGATTTGAAGCTGCCCGACAACGAACTTGTCGCAATACTTAGCGAGAGCAACCCCGATTGGTTTGACTGAAAATCCAAATGGCTTCCAAGCCGGAATGTCACAGCGACCACCGAGCCGTCCTGCAACCACGCGGGGCGGCTTTTGCTCGTCACCTCACAAAAGCCGCGTCTATGGAAAACTACAAAGCCCCCCGACATCACGCCGGGAGCTTATAGTCTTAGCATGATTAGCTGTTATCTGCGGAAATAATCTGCGAAAATAATTCCGGCTATAATTTGTTGGGGTGGAAAAAAATAACTAATTTTGTGGTCACCATGCGGCAGTAATAATATACATACCAACACGAGTTAGGAATCCTGTAGCTCTCTCATGCTACGACGAGGTATTAAAAGGTGCGTTCCGACAACGCATCTAATGCAGTATATTATTGCTTAATCCAAATGAACCTCAAATCCGCAACTATCATTCAATACACGATTAAGGGTAGATTTATGAGTCGTTAGTAGTAGCTTTCAGTAAAAAGCAACAGCACAACATCAATATGTAGCCACCATCC
>NZ_JBQKHJ010000053.1:0-4435 GCF_052118345.1 Prevotella sp. LCP21S3_D2
TTGAGATCCGTGTGAGCCCTTCAATGATACCATACGAAACACACAATAGATACTTAAGATTATTTTTTATAACTCGATAAGTCCCGAGGCTGTTCTGGCAGTGGAAGCTGCCGGAACAACTGGGTAGTGTGTTTATGTTATTAAATTTATAACAATGATACAACCCCAAATTTCTGTAGTGACGGTATGCTATAATGCCGTCTTTGCAATTGGGATGTAGCCTTTCCGTCATTGTTTATGACCCAGGCGGTCCCATCCCGCAAAACTTGGCGTAGACCTTTGATGGTCCGCCAACCTTATAGCGTAGCGGTTCCGAGCACCGAGTAGGGCGGTTACATCCCCGCTTCCTGAGGAAGAGGGGCTTGGGGAGAAAGTGGAGCTCTCCTTGCAGGAGAGACGGAGAGGTAGAAAAAAGCCTTTTTTTATGGGAAAAAGCGATGCCAATGAGTGCAATGAAAGCTCGCTTTCAAATTGCCGAGTGCAGCTCGCTTTATCAACAAAGAAGGACGGGATGATTTTAGAAAACATGTTATTTATCAACAAATAATAATTATATGAAAGGAATAGTATTAGCAGGTGGTAGCGGTACACGTTTGTACCCTATCACAAAAGGAATCAGCAAACAGCTGATACCAATCTTTGATAAACCGATGATATATTACCCAATATCAGTATTGATGTTGGCAGGTATCCGTGAAATACTCATTATTTCAACACCATTTGATTTACCAGGCTTCAAACGCCTCTTAGGCGATGGAAGCCAGTTAGGTGTGAAGTTCGAGTACGCTGAGCAGCCATCACCAGATGGCTTAGCCCAAGCTTTCATTATCGGAGAGAAGTTCATCGGTAATGATTCCGCTTGCCTTGTATTGGGTGATAATATCTTCTATGGTGCAGGTTTGAACAAGATGCTTCATCAGGCAGTAGTAGATGCAGAGCAGAACGACAAGGCAACCGTCTTCGGTTATCGTGTTAGTGATCCTGAGCGATATGGAGTTGCTGAGTTTGATGAACAAGGCAATTGCCTGAGCATTGAAGAGAAGCCTCAGCATCCAAAGAGCAACTATGCTGTAGTAGGCTTATACTTCTATCCTAATAAGGTGGTAGAAGTTGCCAAGCATATTAAGCCATCCGCTCGTGGTGAGTTGGAAATCACCACCGTTAATCAGGAGTTCTTGAAGGATAAGCAGCTGAAGGTACAGACCATGGCAAGAGGATTTGCCTGGCTCGATACCGGAACTCATGATTCCCTTTCTGAGGCATCCACCTTTATTGAGGTTTTGGAGAAGCGCCAGGGCTTGAAGGTGGCTTGTCTGGAAGGAATTGCATACCGCCAAGGTTGGATTACTGCAGAACAGTTGAGAGAGAATGCACAGCCAATGTTGAAGAATGACTATGGCAAGTATCTCCTTTCAATACTTGAAGAGAAAGAACAAACATTAAAAAAGAATTTAGAATTTTAGCAGGAAATAATTATGGCAGGTGAAATGCCTGGGGCTTATTTTATAAGCTACTTTTCGGCTCTTGGTATGGAGCCTGCCTTTCTTAAAATATATAACGATGAATATAATCCAAACCAATATAGATGGCGTACTCATTATAGAGCCTCGCCTTTTCCGTGATGCTCGTGGCTACTTCTTCGAGAGTTTCAGCGAGTGAGAGTTTGAAGAGAAGGTTGTCCCAATCCTGGGACATAGTGTTCACTTCTGCCAAGACAAGGAGTCTATGAGCAGCTATGGCGTGATGCGAGGCCTGCACTTCCAGCGCCCACCTTTATACATAAAGTAAGTTGGTACGCTGCGTAAAAGGTAGAGTACTCGATGTAGCTGTAGATGATCCCCTACTTATGGCAAGCATGTGGCTGTAGAACTGACAGAAGACAATCATCGCCAGTTCTTCATCCCAAAGGGCTTTGTCCATGGTTTCGCTGTCCTCTCAGAAACAGTAGTCTTCCAATACAAGATGATAACTTCTATCATCCAGAGGCTGATAGAGGTACCTTGATGATAGCCTTGGTATCGATTGGAAGTTTCCAACAGGACATGCCAAACTCTCCGAAAAAGATACGAAGCATGCAATGCTGAAAGACTTTGATAGTCCATTCGATATCAACGTGGATTTATACTAAGTCATACGTTGTTCTTGTCAAGCATTGGCTATGCCGTGATGGAGAAGTCGAGGGAAATCTATACCCTGCCAGCCGAGTTTGGCTGGAGCAACTTAGGCTGCTGGGGCTGCCTCCGCACCATGCTTCCACAGGATGAGGCTGGCAATGCCAAGGTAAGCAAGGACATCCGATAGTATGAATGCAAGAACTGTGTGGCTCATGCAGCCGATGAAAATAAGGTAGTAGTTCAAGGCTTGAATGGCTATATCGTAGCCGAGAAGCAAGGACAACTGCTTGTTTGCTCCTTAAAAGAAGAACAGAAAATTAAAGAATTTGGAAGGTAATTTATGTCAAATCAAACATCAGATAATAATAAGAGAATAGTTAAAAATACCGGCTTATTGTATATCAGAATGCTACTTCTGATGTTTATATCTTTATTCACTTCCCGCATTGTGTTACAACAACTTGGCGTAGAGGATTTTGGTATAAATAATGTAGTTGCTGGATTTGTTTCGATGCTTGCGTTCTTTACGACTAGCTTATCTAATGTTGTCCAGCGCTTTTTGAATTTTGGTTTAGGAAAGGGTGATCTTAAGGGTACAACTCGATATTTTAGCCAGAGTTTTACATTATTGCTTGTAATATCTGGAATTGTTGTTATTTTAGGAGAAACCTTAGGATTATGGTTTGTGTCCAATAAGCTTGTTATTCCAGAGAATCGTTTGAGTGCAGCAATATGGGTTTATCAATTTTCTATTTTAGCAACAATATGTTCAATTATTGATGTTGCTTTCATGGGGGCTATTGTTGCTAGAGAAAAAATGAATGCTTATGCCTATTTAGGTTTATTTGAAGCTTTCGCTCGTCTTGGTATTGCTTATGGATTAAAAATAAGTCCATGGGATCATTTAATCTTATTTGGCTTTCTTACAGCAATGGTTTCTGTTGCAACCATGACTTTTTATGTCGTTTATGCTAAACGTTCATTTCCGGAGTGTGAATGTAGGTTACTTTTTGATAAGAGAATAATTGGGCAAATGGCTAAATTTATGGGTGCTAATTTATTTGGATGTTTAGCTTGGTCTGTTGGGAATCAAGGCATAACAATTATCTTAAATTTATTCTTCGGTCCTATAGTAAATGCAGCTCGTGGATTAGCTATGCAGGTTAGTGGAGCAGTCATGCGTTTTACGGATAGTATAATGACTGCAATAAAACCTCAGATAATTAAGTCTTATGCCAGTAAAGATTATACATATATGAATATATTGGTAGAAAAAGGATCTAAATTTTCTTTTTTGCTAATATGTTTTATAGCAATTCCTGTTATTGTTGAATGTGAAAAGATATTGTATTTATGGCTAGGGCAAGTCCCTGATTATGCTGTTGCATTTACTCGGCTAGTTATTGCCGAGCAAATGATTAGTATATTTATAACACCATTATGGATAGTTGCTAATGCAACAGGTCAAATAATGAGAAATCAGGTTTATGGAAGAATCTTTGCTTTGGCAGCCTTGCCAATAAGCTACATTTTGTTATTATTTGATAAGAATCCAATTTATCCGATGCTGATTCTTGTTTTTTCAAATTTTGGCTATTTTCTATATTCTTTATGGGATATACATATGCAAACCAAACTTGATTATAAAAAATATATATGTGGAGTTATGGCTCCCTCCCTTATTTTTTTAATATTGTTAATTCTAATAGGTTTTGCTATAAGTTTTATTCCTATAAAAGCAGATTTTGTTCATGTCATGTTCGTTACTATAGTGATGGATTCTTGTGGGCTAGCAGCTTTGATGTTGATTTTATCTAAAGAAGAAAGGGAATATATAATAAAATTTGTAAAAACTAAATTTAAAAGATAATGAGGCCATTACACATTATAATGCCAATGGCTGGAGAGGGTAGCCGTTTCTTGAAAGAGGGATGGACTACACCTAAGCCATTAATTAAGTTGCACGAAAAGGAATTGTTTCTTCGTGCTATCGGGAGTGTCAAAGTAGAAGATGCTCCTATGAAGTATTCGTTTATTGTTCGACAGGAACATATAGACAAGTATCAAATAGATGAGAAGATTAAGCAGATACTTCCAGATGCAAATATCTTCTCTGTTCTGAAAACAACAAGAGGTGCTGTCGAGACTTGTTTGATGGCTCGTTCTGCGATTGCACCAGAAGATTCCATCGTTGTTATGGATTGTGATTTGCCTAAAATCCGCAACTATCATCCAATACACGATTAAGGGTAGATTTATGAGTCGTTAGTAGCAGCTTTCAGTAAAAAGCAACAGCACAACATCAATATGTAGCCACCATC
>NZ_JBQKHJ010000054.1:0-4330 GCF_052118345.1 Prevotella sp. LCP21S3_D2
ACATCTGCCAAAAGCACGGAGATTCAGGAAGAACATGAGAGGGAAGAATACGCGACTTTCAAGTTCTACAAAACGGTTATAAGACACTGCATTTGGAAAATATGACTTCAAAGTTCCTCTAATAAAGAATAGGTAATAATGCTTGAAGTTTCGGAATGAGCCGAAATGGAAATACAGCAAAATCGTCATGATTTCACTATCAGATAAAGAGGCTTTACGTCGTCTGCGCTTTACTCCATCTTCACTCAAAAACAATTTTCCTGCATTTTCAGCATCAAAAACTTTGTAAAATTCATCAATAATACAAAATAATTCTGTAACTTTGTCCTTGGTAATCTCCATAATGATATCTTTTTATCTTTGTAACTAATTGTATTTCAACTACAAAGATACAAAAAATATCGGAGATTACCAACTTTTTTAGGCACTATTTCTTATCCCGAACTGAGGTCTCAGAGTGGCAACCTGCCGACAAACCCCAAACGCCCAAGCACACATTCGACGCCAGCAAGTACCTCAGGTTCTTCGACCGTCCATTCCTCAACGAAGCAGCACGCACTTTTCTCTTCGACCAGCGCAAGCTCGACCCGCGAGTCGTCAGTTGGTGTCGCCTCAACTCCTTCACCGACAAGCAAGGCACGTCATGGCTCCAGATTCCCTATTACGACATCGACGGCCATCTGATAGGCGTGCAGAACCGCAATCTCAGTTATCAGTCATCATCAATCAACAATCAGTCATCATCCGCCCCTCGATTCAAGTTTCCCTACGGTCACACCTGCCACATCTACAATCTGCCCGTGCTGAAGCTTCTCAAGAAAGGCGAGCCTCTGTTTATCACAGAGGGAGCAAGCGACTGTTGGGCAATGCTCTCCAGTGGCCACAAGGCCGTTGCAATACCGTCGGCAACGCTTCTCAAGCCGCAGGATCTGCAAATACTCTCAAGTCTCAACTCTCAGCTATCAACAGTCTTACACATGTATCCCGATCAGGACGAGCCCGGAGAGCGTTTATTTCTGGATTTGCGACGATTGCTTGGGTCACCCTCTTCCATTGTCCGCCACCAGCTTCCACCTGATTACAAGGACTATTCGGATTACTATCTTAGCAAGCACTGAGCCTGCGAGAGAGTCTAAAACGTCAAAACGTCAAACGTCAACTCGATAGAATTTCATTTTTATATTATGCAGATACTTATCACCCGCCATCGCAAAACCAATGAGACAATTGATGGCAGTCTCACCATCGACGGTTCACTCCGTCTCTGCAACACCGCCGAGAATGTCGCCACGGCACTTCCCTCCGGAGTCTATCCACTTAGCATCGTCAAGTGCCGCAAGTATGCCCGCAAGATGCCCGTCATCAAGATAGGCGACTGCAGCAGCTGTAAAAGGCTCACTTGCATCAAGCTCAACCGCAATCAGCCACAGGTATGCCACTTGCTCAAACCCGGCAATGGCGTATATCATCGTGAAGACGGCAGCATCATCGTCGGCACCTTCATCTGTCCTGGATGCCTCAAGCACTCAAGAGCCGCTTTCGACACCCTCTACGAACGTCTCCGCAAGAGCATAGAGCGAGGCAATGAAGTAACCCTCAAAATCATCAACGCATGAAACGACTGCTCATCATCCTCCTTGCACTCCTGTCAGCCTTAGTGCTGACGGGATGTGCCACCCGTCGCCAGCTTCAAGTCGTTGAGCGCACATCAGTAGATACCGTCTATCTGAGCAACGTTCAGTACGACTCCATCTACATCTTCCAGGACCGCCAGCTCGACCGCTCGCGCGACACCGTCTATCTCCGTGACGTTTCGGTCGAGTACCGCTACCGCCACCTCCGCGACACCATCTACAAGGTACAGCACGACAGCATCCCGTATCAAGTGACAGTCACCGAGGTGAAGGAGATCACCCGCCCCCTGTCCATCTTCGACCACCTGACCCACTTCACCTTCTGGTTAGTAGTCGGAGCCCTGCTCCTCCTCATCATCCGAGTGATCATCCGATTAAAAAAATCCAGAACTATTCGTTAGATTCGTGTGATTCGTATTCGTTTTTTTAATTATATCATTATGAAGCTTTCAAAACATTTCTCATTATCCGAGTTCGAAAGAAGTGCCACCGCCACCAAGCATGGCATCGACAACCACGTCCCTTCTCAGTACATCCCTACCCTCGAGCAGCTATGCAAAGAAATCCTTGAACCCCTCCGAGCCTTCGCAGGCCAACCCATCATCATCAGCTCCGGCTACCGCTCCCCACAGCTCAACCTCAAAGTCGGAGGTGTCTATTCCTCCCAGCACACCCTTGGCGAAGCCTGCGACATCCGCATCCCCCTCTATGACTTCACGGGCGAGCAAGGCCAGCGATTCACCGACACCGACATCCTCGACCGGTGGTTCACCTGGATCATGAACCATTGTGACTACGACCAGCTCATCAAGGAGACCACCGACCGCCGCATCTTCTGGATTCACGTCTCCTGCCGTGCCAACAAGCGCAAGAACCGCCACCAGGTCATCCACTTCATGCAGAAAGAAGGCAGCAAATGAATTGAACAGATTGAACGGATTGTTTGACACTCAACTATTCATCAGTATAATCCGTTTTATCCGTGTTCGTTAAAAACAAAGTGCCATCGGAATTTCTTCCGATGACGCTTTCGTTCGTTTATTCATTCGCCCAATTCGCGGTTCAAATCTTACAGTTTACAGTTCCCCGACAGGGCACATTGTTATCCCTCTATCGCCTCCTTGATGCAATCCACGATATAGCGCACGTCATCATCGCTTACGTATGGACCGGCAGGCAGGCAGAAGCCGACCTTGAAGAGATCCTCCTCCACGCCATTGGTATAAACATCGTTCTCTGCATATACAGGCTGCTTGTGCATAGGCTTCCATAAAGGACGGCACTCAACCTTCTTGCCCAACATGAAGACACGAAGTGCTTCAACGTTTTCATTTGGCTGGCAGTCGGTAGTTGCACAATCAACTGCATGGATCACACCGGCAGCACCACCTACAGCAGTCTTGATTATCTCCTTATAGGCATTCTCCTGACCCTTTACGCGAATATCCTTGTCGATCGTTGCGGCACAGAGCCAGAAGTTTGAGTCGAACACAGGACATTCCTCATTCCTCATTCCTAACTCCTCATTCGTAGGCTGACAATGCATATGTACGCCCTTCACGTCCTTCAGCAGCTCTTCATACAGCTCCTGCACATGCTTATGATGCGCGATATGATCATTCACCACCGTCATCTGACCACGACCGATACCTGCACACACGTTACTCATACGATAGTTGTAACCGATGGCTGTATGCTGATAGTAAGGATAAGCGTCACGTGCCTGAGTAGCGTACCACATCACATTGTTGGCATCTTCTGCATTACGACAGATGAGCGCACCACCGCCCGAAGTGGTGATCATCTTGTTGCCATTGAACGAGAGAACACCATACTTACCGAAAGTACCAAGTACCTGACCATTGAATCGTGAACCCATACCCTCAGCAGCATCCTCAACAACAGGAATTCCGTACTTGTCGGCAATGGCCATAATCTTCTCGCAATCGTAAGGCATACCATAGAGAGCTACAGGCACGATTGCCTTAGGATACCTACCAGTTTTCTCCTTACGATCGAGAATAGCCTTCTCAAGGAGCTCAGGATCCATGTTCCAAGTCGTAGGCTCAGAACCCACGAATACAGGCTTTGCCCCAAGGTAGGTGATAGGGTGCGAAGAAGCACAGAACGTGAAGCTCTGCACAAGCACCTCATCGCCAGGGCCCACGCCACATGCCAGCAGAGCCAGATGCACCGCAGCCGTACCGGCAGACAAGCACACCACCTTTCGGTCGAGCTTGCTACCGTCAGCATTGCCATTGGCAAAGTCCGCCAAGTCCTGCTCAAACGCATTCACGTTCGGACCCATCGGCACCACCCAATTTGTGTCGAACGCCTCTTTGACGTATTTCTGTTCCATTCCGTCATCACTCATGTGAGCCAGACAGAGATAAATTGTTTTTCTTTCTTCAGACATAATATCTAATATAATAATTGTTATTTTATATTATTGTTTTTATTTATTTTCAAATTCTAAATTTCCCTTGCGATAGTAAATAGAACGCAATAAGAAGCTATATAAATGAGCCCACTTTAAAAAGTAAGGCCTGTTTAAAATGTTTATATTTCACGAAAATAATCTCTGATTTATGCTGTTATCTGGAATATTTTTCGTATCTTTACACCATCAATTAAAAGAATGACTATGTTTAAAAAGACAGATCCGAATCCTCAGTTAGATATATTCACGGCTCCCT
>NZ_JBQKHJ010000055.1:0-3959 GCF_052118345.1 Prevotella sp. LCP21S3_D2
GAATACTAAGTAACTTGGCATCTAAGTAACAAGACAATTCGTATATTTAGTAATGAAATAATAAAATACTTTATATACTAATTATCTAATATTAAAGTAATAAGATACTTTGTATATAAGATACTTAGCATCTAAGTTTCTAAGTATCAAGAATACTAAGTAACTTGGCATCTAAGTAACAAGACAATTCGTATATTTAGTAATGAAATAATAAAATACTTTATATACTAATTATCTAATATTAAAGTAATAAGATACTTTGTATATAAGATACTTAGCATCTAAGTTTCTAAGTATCAAGAATACTAAGTAACTTGGCATCTAAGTAACAAGACAATTCGTATATTTAGTAATGAAATAATAAAATACTTTATATACTAATTATTTAATATCGAAATAACAAGATACTTTATATATAAGATGCTTAGTATCTAAGCAACAAGACACTTCGTATACTTAGTAATGAAGTAATAAGATACTTTATATACTAATTATTTAATATTAAAGTAACAAGATACTTTGTATATAAGATACTTAGCATTTAAGTTTCTAAGTATCAAGAGCACTAAACAACTAAGTATCTAAGCAACAAGATATTTCATGTACAAAGTATTGAAGTAACAAAATACTTTATATACTAGATACTTAATATTAAAATAACAAGATACTTAGTATATAAGATACTTAGTACTGAATATTCTAAGTATCAAGACTACTAAGTAACTTAGAATCAAAACAATAAAACACTTCGTATATTTAGTATCGAAGTATTTATATACTTTATATATAAGATACTTAGTATCTAAGAAAACTAAGCAACTTAGCATCTAAACAACAAGACACTTCGTGCGTTTAGTAATGAAGTAACAAAGTACTTTGTTTTTGCCAATACCTAGGAATCCAAAAATCTGAGCAGAAGCTATCAACAAAAAAAGGAAGTAATGACCGCCAATAGGGAAGAACCATCGAGGCATAGGCTAGAAATATATAGCTTGTCAGCCCTCGGGATAATCAATTCGCAATACTGAGAAATCTCTGCTACAAAACATTTCCATAGCATATCAGATAAATAGCAACCATGAAGAAGTCAAGGAACACTATACACTTCACGAGAAAGCGCAAAATGGTAGCTCTAAGCATACCCCAAAACGTCCTTCATCTAATAGGAAGCAAAGTCTTGGAAAATATGATAACCATAAGTCTGATTCTACAAGTAGGAGGTACTTTTACTCTGGTATTACTTCCAAAAACCAGAAGACAATGATTAGATCGATGAGTTTCCAATACAACAGTCAAGTCATATTAACTCATGCTCATCCAATAAGCAGTGGAACAAGTTGTTGTTTTCAATAAGCTAAGCGTTCAGAATAGCAATCACACTTACAAACGAAGTAGTCGGAATGCTTGCAAGCAAGCCTTACACACTCTCCATCGGTGCAATAGAAAATCTTGCCAGATGTATTTCTTAAATCTTCATCAAGTATATTCATCGCAGCATTCAGGTCCTGTACGATCAACTCACCGTAATTATGGCAAGTATAGTAGCAATCTGAAAAAGACAGTCCCTCTTGAAATGACCACAAAGCTGGCATGTTTTCTTGGATGGATAGAACCGGCCTACCTTAACTAGAATTACGCCGTACCACTTTTCCTTATTATCCAAGCTAATGTTCGATGCCTTATGCCTGGAATCATTTGTATTCTATATCCATGACGATAGGGGAGGGTTGGAGTAGGAAAGCCGGGGATATTGTCATTTTTTTAGATAGGGTAGTGGAGGATACCCAACACTACATATATATGCAATTCCTAGGAAAAATTTGTATAGAAGAGCAGCTTCTACATTTAGCTGAATAATCATCAAGAATTACCCTGAAGTCACCTGCTTATCAGACGGCCAAAGACGTACAGTTTAGCAAATTCAATTGGATGCAAAAATATCTTGAAATTATAATCTTGAAGTATAAGCTGGAACATATATCTAAGAAAACTGCTTTACTACCATCAGGAAGCATAAGAGCATTTATGTTTTAATATACATATCTTGATATTTAAATATTTAGTAATTTAAATGTTTTAATACTTAATATACATATAGTTTTACCGAGCGAAAAGAATAACTAAAATAATTAATATATTTAGTATTTTATAATTTTCGCAATAAAATTCACCTTAAAACAATATCTTAAAAAGCAATCTTACCTAAAGCATACAGAATAGAACAATTGATAATCAACATATTACAATATTTAATAATAAAGTATTTTATTACTTTAATATTTTATTTACTAGTGTATTGATATATTTATCAATATGTATTTTTGTAATCTAATACTTAAATATACTTAATTACTAAATATTTCCCCTGCAAAAGTATGTAAATTACTAATATTTTTAGTATCTTTGCGGACGAATAGGGGAATGACCTCAACATAGGTAGCTACCTCAACAAAACGTAAATAGAATATATTAATAATAAAGATCATGGGGAATAATAAGATTATCGTATTTGCAAACCAAAAGGGAGGTGTCGGCAAAACAACTCTCTGTATCATGTTTGCACATTATTTGCACTCACTTGGCAAAAACGTTTATGTGATTGATGCGGATCAACAATTGACTGTATTCGATCGACGTAACGACGAGTTGAAGCAAAAAGCAAAAGATGAAGAGCCTTTCGGTGTTTGTGCTGTAAACATTAAAGACAAAGATGAGGTCATTAAGGCTGTTGAAATTGCCAAGAATTTTGATGGAATAATCTTAATAGATACTCCAGGTACCATTACCGAGGATGGATTAATTCCTATTTTCGTTAATGCTGATGCTATAGTCTGTCCATATGATTATGAGACTAACACTATAAAGTCAACAGGAGTCTTCATCCAAATGATGAACATCTTGAAAGGAAAGTTTGAGAAGTTTCACGCCAAGTCTTTCTTTGTGCCAAATCGTGTGCGTAAGGGACAGGGAATCGAAGACGAAAAGAAGTTTTGGAGTTTGTCAGACAGTTTGTTCCGCGGATTTGGTGAAGTTACCCCAATAATATACGATCGTGTTGATATTCGACGAAATTCAACTATGATTTGCAAGAATGAGCAGTTGGAACTCGTTAAAGAAGCATTTGAATACATAATGGATAAGATTAACAAAGATAATAAATAAGACATAATATGGATTATAACGATGAATATTCATTGCCAGGTGGACTAGATGGTTTGTCAAGGGCAATTCATAAACAGCAATCAACAAATGTTGATAAACCTGAAGAGCAGGAGAACAAAGTAGTGAAGGAACCTAAGAAAGCCTCAAAGAAGGTTGAAGATACAGATGTCGAGATTACAGAAGATATGTCATCACTTGACAAGGTATTGGCATATGCTGATGCTTTTTCGAAAGAATATCGTGCTACCAAAAAAACTGGCAACATGATTATGATTGATGAAGACTTAAAACTCAATCTAGAAAAGCTGAAGCTGGCATTCTCTGGTGAGAAGAAACTCTCGGTAAAACATCTTGCCAATGCCATCATTAAGATGTTCTTCGAAGATGAAGAAGTCAATGATTCCTTAAAATCTAGACTGAAGAAGCTCTAAGGAATTAACATCCTCATAAACCATTTAAGAGAATGTGCTCCCATACTTGCAGAAGAGTAGGGGAGCACATTTTATTTCGTAAAATGTCAAACACAAAAAAGATTACATATTAATTATTTTACAATGAATAATTTCATTAAGATATATATGTATATTAATTAATAAAATAACTTATTATTTAAATATCTAAGAATTAGATAACTAAAGTAGTAAAGTTACTAATTATTTTTCCGAAACAATTAATCATCTGATAGATAACCTCAAATCCGCAACCTATAGGGTTTAGTGGGATTTTGCTTGCAAAGCGACAAAATTCATTTTATTGTACATATTTCTTGCACAACAGAAATGTCGCAGACACAAAAT
>NZ_JBQKHJ010000056.1:0-3772 GCF_052118345.1 Prevotella sp. LCP21S3_D2
ATTGTCTACTTTTGCAAATGAAAAGGAACGAAATTTGATAGATATGTGTACTTTTAAAAATATAAATAATTAATAATCATTTTTTGTGTCCACTTTGGGGAACTGCTACAATGATATGCCTAGTTGTCCCTGATTTACAACAAACTTTAACGCTGTTGCCGCTGATTTGCGACAAAAAAGTAGTATCTTTGCCCCTGATTTGAAACAAATGCGTATGTTTAGACGAAATATCATCAGTAAACTGGAGGCTTGGAAGCAAGACAAAAAGCATAAGCCTCTTATCCTGAGAGGAGCTCGACAGGTTGGCAAGACAACTGTGGTCAATGAGTTTGGCTCTCAGTTTGATAATTATCTATATTTCAATCTGGAAAGAAATGAGAATGCCAAGTTGTTTGAAATGGAGATTCCTTTAGACGACCTGGTGAATATGCTGTATGCCAGTGTCGGTAAGGTTAAGAAAGAAGGAACTACCCTTGTTTTCATCGACGAGATTCAGAATTCTCCTAAAACCATAGCACTTCTCAGGTATTTCTATGAACAGAGACCTGATTTGTATGTTATTGCAGCTGGCAGTCTGTTGGAGAATCTGGTGGATGTTAAAGTCAGTTTCCCTGTAGGAAGAGTACAATATCTGGCTTTGCGACCTTGTTCGTTTTCGGAATTCCTGGGAGCTATCGGCAAGAATAATCTGCTTGCCGTACTCTCGCAGAAGGCAGAATATACGGTTGCCTTCCATGAACAGTTGATGCATCTTTTTAATCAATATACCATTGTGGGAGGTATGCCTGAAGCTGTGCAGCAGTATGCTGAAACCCAGGATGTCATTGGTATCGAAGATGTTTATGAAACTCTGGTGCAAGCCTATAAGGATGATTCTGAAAAATACGTCAGAGGTAATAAGTTGACAGACGTAGTGAGATTCATCCTCTCCTATGGTTGGGCTTTTTCGGGTGAGACCATTACGTTAGGTAACTTTGCCAATTCTGGCTATAAGTCAAGAGAGGTGGGCGAGGCATTTAGATTGTTGGAGAAGGCTATGCTTCTGGAGCTAGTTTACCCTGTATCTTCTACCCAGTTGCCGATTATTCCTGAGACCAAACGAATGCCAAAACTCATCTGGTTTGATACGGGATTAGTGAACTATCAGGCGGGGATCAGAAAGGAAATCATTGGCTCTACCGATATGGTGGACAGTTGGCGTGGGCATATTGCAGACCAAATTACGGCTCAGGAGTTATTGGCTTTGGAAGATAGGGTGGGACAGCATCGCTCGTTTTGGGCAAAGCCGAATAATGGTGCAGAGGTTGATTTCATTTTTACTCATAACTCCAAGCTTTATCCGATAGAGGTAAAGAGTGGAACCAATGCCCATCTCCGTTCTCTCCAGGTATTTATGGATAGTTCTGATGTAAACATAGCCATCCGTATCTGGTCAAAGCCTTATTCTATAGATAAGGTCAAGACCATTCATGGCAAGGAGTTTACGTTGATCAATCTTCCGTTTTATCTGATAGGTAATTTGCGGAACGTATTGGATGCTGTTGTAGATGAATGAGTGGTAGATATATCGTCGATAGTCCATACATTCACCTTCATGCCCAGGTCGTGACTCTCTTTAATCCAATTCGGATTCTTGAGAAGGGCACCATCATAATAGTCAATGCCGGCTGCCTTTACCAAATCAAGGTACGCCTTTACGCATCTGTCTTCACGCTCAGGAGTCTGATATGCCTTGATTTCCAAAATCAGCTGCATGGGAGCAAGCTTCTCTTTGGGGGTAGTCGCCCACCTTCACACGCAGCTGCTTGATGGTTCCGCCCATCGAGAAGCTGAGGCTTATGCCAAGACATAAGCTGGTTGGCAGCTCGTTACCTTGGCTTTTACCAAGAAGATGTAAGTTTTCCGTTAAATATTCTATTTTCTGATAGGTATTTCGGAAAAATTGCCTATTTTTGCAATATGAATTCAAAACGAAGCAATTATGGCATTGAAATTATATCCTGTAGGAATCCAAACATTTGAGCGTATTCGAAAGGAAAACAAGCTCTATATCGACAAGACGGAATATGTCTATCGAATGACACATTCTGGTGGATGTTATTTCTTCTTAAGTCGTCCACGCCGTTTCGGTAAGTCACTTTTGGTGTCCACTTTTGAGAGTTATTTCTCTGGAAAGAAAGAACTGTTTGAAGGGCTTGCCATCGAAAAGTTAGAGCAGAAATGGATGGAATATCCTGTACTGCACTTCGACATGAGTGGAGGTAAGCACATGGAGAAGGAGCAGTTGGAGGATTATCTCTCAAATCGTTTGGAGGCAGAAGAGAAAAAATGGGGGATTACCCATTCTAAAAGAGGTGCAAATGATCGTTTGACAGAATTAATTACCACCGCTTATGAAATTAGTGGCAAGCAGGTGGTCGTGCTCATCGACGAGTATGATGCGCCTATGCTCGATGTAGCTCATGAGAGAAAAACTTTGGATGAGCTTCGCAATGTGATGCGCAATTTCTATAGCCCACTCAAGATGTGTGAGCCCATGCTTCGTTTTGTCTTCCTGACTGGCATCACCAAGTTCTCGCAAGTGAGCATTTTTAGCGAGTTGAATAACATCAAAAATATTTCGTTGGATGATGAATATGCCGGAGTTTGCGGAATCACCAAGGAAGAATTGCTTACCAAGATGAGTGAGGATATAGATGTGTTGGCAGAGGCACTGGAGATGACAAGAGAGGAAACTATTGCTAAACTCAAGGAGAATTATGATGGCTATCACTTCTCGCCAGCATCCCCTGATGTGTTTAATCCTTATAGCTTGCTCAACTGTTTTGATGATAAGAACTTCGGTGCTTATTGGTTCAGCTCAGGCACACCTACCTATCTTATCAACATGCTTCGCAAGTTTAAGGTCTTGCCAGCCAAGATAGGCAGGTCATTGGCTCGTTCCTCAGCTTTCGATGCACCTACGGAGAACTTGAAGACCATCACGCCTTTGCTCTATCAGAGCGGCTACATCACTATCAAGGGCTATGACAAGATGAGCCAACTCTTCACGCTCGACTTGCCTAACAAGGAAATCAAGGTGGGCTTATTTGAGAGCCTTCTGCCTTATTATTTGGAAGGCATGTATGCCGAGGAGGGAGATGTGGCAATCGCCCAGATGTCTGTCTTGATTCGCCAAGGCGACATGGATGGTGCCTTGCGCTTGCTCCAGGAGTTCTTGGGCACGGTGCCTTATTGTAACAATACCAATTACGAGGGGCATTACCAGCAGGTGCTTTTCATCGTCTTCACTCTCTTGACTCACTTTGTGGTGGATGTGGAGGTTCACACACCGAATGGAAGGGTGGATGTAGTGATGGAGACTGAGGATACTCTCTATCTCATCGAACTGAAACTCAACAAGAGTGCCCAGGCCGCCATGCAGCAAATCAACCTCAAGCAATATGACCAGCGTTTTGCAAGATGTGGCAAGCCGATAGTAAAAGTTGGTGTAAACTTTGATGCCAAGAAAGGGAATATTGAGGATTGGACCATAGAACCATAAATAAGAGTCCACTTTTAAAAGTGGTAGCAACCCATAATAAAAAAAGACCGAGTAACTTTTCTATTGGAAGTTGCTCGGTCTTTTTGGGTTGAAGTAGAATTAAAACTGCCTTATTCTGCCAATCGGATGCTCATAGGGCTTACGGTGATGAGGCGCTTCTTGTAGAGGTCGCCAATGGCACGCTTGTAAACCTTCTTGCTCACGTGGAAACGCTCGTAGATGTCGTCG
>NZ_JBQKHJ010000057.1:0-3394 GCF_052118345.1 Prevotella sp. LCP21S3_D2
TGCAAACGGACTCGTTAGGCAGTACATTCCTAAGTCTGCTGCGTTTTCAAACTTCAGTCAGCAGAAAATAACAAAGTTTACGGCAAAAATTAATGAGAGACCAAGAAAGAATTTGAATTTCTCAACACCAAAGGAGTGCTTTTACAAAAACATTTCGTAATTTTGAACTTGCTTGTTGAATTCGCGAATTTATTCATGAAAACATGTTCGTCAAAAAACATGTTTCCATGTAAAAAAGTAATTTAAAATTTGGCTATTTCAAATTAATAATGTATCTTTGCACAAAAATGAATAATTAAAAGTCAAAAACATGGAAAATAAACTGAAAATGATTTTGGCTATCGTCAACAATAAAGGAGGCGTAGGCAAAACAACAACAGTGCAAAATCTTGCAGCAGGAATGTTGAGAAAGGATAAAACATTAAGAATCCTTGAGATAGACTTAGATCCTCAATGCAACTTGACCCTTTTAAATCATGCACCAGAAGGGTGTGCTACTGTTTTTGAGTCAATGATCGCATGTAAGGGATTACCTATCTACAAAACAGAAACAGGTGTATATTATGTTCCTGGCTCTGCAAAGATGCAGGATGTCGATCCTTTTCTTCAAAACACAGGTGCACCTCGTCAAGTGTTAGGCGCATGCATCAATAGTGACTGTATTGATTATACAGGTGAGAGCATAAGTAATCCAATAGATTACTTTGATTACATCTTTATAGATTGTCCTCCAGCAATGTCGCTATCTACTTACAACGCAATGGTGGTGGCCAGTCATTTGCTTATTCCTGTTCAGATGGAAGGCTTGTCTGTTTTTGGATTATCCGCTGTTCTTGCAGCAATGAAGGAAGTCAAAGAAGGTCGTTTTGCGTTGAATAAAGATTTGGAATTGTTAGGGTTATTGCCAGTTATGCTGGACGAGAGACCAGTCATTGTGCGACAAGCTTTATCAACTCTACGTGAAAAATATAAAGAAAAAATTCTAAAACATGGTGTTCGACGCTGTATCAAGGTTAATGAGGCTCAAACAGTAAAACAAGATTTGTTTCATTATGCCCCTTATTGCTCAGCCGCAATAGATTATGAATTGGTTATTAAAGAATTGTTTAATTTTAAATAATTAGGAAAAATGGGAAAGGATTTTCGTGCAGCCTTTAGTAATATGAATAAGGCAGTTCGTCCAGGCGCAGAACAACCAGTAGAACAACCTGTTATGCATAATATAGAGCAACCGGCAAAACAACCGGCAAAAAAGAAAAAAATGAGTCTGGCAGAAAAAAGAGCAACCATGCATGCAGTTCAGACATATCTGTCAGAAGAAGACTTTAAAGAACTGATGCTGATTAAACTTAGCAGCAAAGGGATGAATTATGAAGAAATCATACGTGAAGCAATAAGATTGTACATACAAGTTAAGAAAAACGAGTCTTAAGAGACAACCATAATCTAAAATTTTTAGACTATGGATCAAGTTTACTTATTTGGAAACTAAAAAACGGGATTTCGACAACAAAAAACAAAATCATTGTTTATACTAACAGAAATATCAATATGACAGATAAAAAAAATGAAATAGCAAAGAGCCATGTTGATGAGCAGTGGATAAATACTCCATTTAGTTTCACCAAGATAGACAAACAATGCACGCTTTCCCAGCAACATATATTGTTTTGCGTAAGTTCACATCTACAAGAATACGTTACGAGATACTTCAACGAAAAGCGTGAAAAAGGAAATCTACGTTCAGACTATATGTTTGAAGTAGATAAAGAACACGTTGCCATGAATGTACCTAAAATCAAACTTAAATTGAGTGAATTAGGTATAGAATCAAGCCACTATAAAGATCTGCGTAAAACTCTTAAAGAACTCCTAGACTTTAGTGTGAGAATCAAAATAGATGGCAAAGCCGTTATTCAGCACGTATTTTCAAACATAACAGAAGATATTGTGACAAACGGCTATACAAAACAGGGAGTATCATACGATAGGTCAAAAGGAGAGGTCGAGTTAAAAATTGACCCAGTTGTTGCCAAATATGCATTTGACATGAGCCAAGGCTTCATTCATCATATAGCCTTGATTGCACGATATGCTAGCCGACTTAACACTCCAAGAATATATCTCTTTCTACTGCGTCAAATGGGAATAAATAAAGGCAAAATGACCATAAAAGTACCTTTCATGCAACTGAAAGAATATCTAGGTATGGCTAAAATAGCTGAAGACGGAACAGTAGAGGAAGAACAGTATCCAAAATTCTCTCAATTTAAGAAACAAGTATTGGATGCAGTACAAGAAGATTTTGCAAAACTAAGTAAAGAAGACAAAATTGATATAATGTTCACTGATTGCACACCAATATACAAAAGGGGACAAACAAGAGGTAATCCTGAAGCTCTGGTGTTTAAAATCAAAAGAACAGCTTTGGGAAAAGCCCATATCAATGGCAAGATATTGGATAGGAAAGGACTTCCTAAAGCTAGCGGAACCAAAGAACCTGTTGTAGGTGACTTGTTTGCTCATGTTGTGAAACCTGAAAAAAGCAAGATCCCAATGGAAAAGTGTGGGGAAGAGCAATGGAATGAATTTCTATCAAGAATAATAGATCCTTCCCAGACAACATTGCTCAGTAGGGTGAAGTTCCTCGGCATGAAAAATCAAAGATTCTGCATACAGGCTTCACAAGAAGATTTTCAATTACTCAAAACTCTGGGCGTAGAAAAGATAGCTCAAGAGTTCTTCAATTGTGTTGGTTCATTTGCTCCTACTTTCTACCAAGGATAATCCAATCGAGTAGGAGGAAAACTAAGTAGTTTTTCTCCTACTTTCGTTTTCCGACCTCTCACACCACCGTACATGCGGTTCCGCATACGGCGGTTCCTATTTTGGGTGCCATTCGATGTATGAACCCGTCAATGTAGCATAGCCTGCCATACTCAACTTTTCGTTGGTTATCGCACGACTTAGTATGTAACTGCCAGCTATGCGCCAATCCCCCAAACGACTATTGCCCCACATGTAAGCTTGGTACTTATCTATACCACACTTTATCAAGTTGGCAATTCTCGTTTTCACCCTCTTCCACGACTTCCATATACACATACGTAGCCGTCGCCTTAGCCACTCGTCAGTTTCCATGAGGAAACGTTTCATGTTGGCAAGGTGATAGTAACCTACCCACCCCCTTATGTACTCTTCTAGTTTTTGCTTCCTCTTGGCATATCCCCAGCCATTGCTTCGGGAAGTCAACTCTTTGAGTCGGGCTTTCATCTTGGCTTTAGCTTTTGGGTGTACCGTGAGTTGGCATTTGCCTTTCATTACATAAAAGGAGTAACCAAGGTATTTCACACCTTGCACATAGGACACAACTGTCTTGTCCCTGTTCACCTTC
>NZ_JBQKHJ010000058.1:0-3246 GCF_052118345.1 Prevotella sp. LCP21S3_D2
ATGGTGGCTACATATTGATGTTGTGCTGTTGCTTTTTACTGAAAGCTGCTACTAACGACTCATAAATCTACCCTTAATCGTGTATTGGATGATAGTTGCGGATTTTAGGATTCAGATAAATTCGCAACATTTCGTTTGCTACTATTTTTGCAACTTTAAAATCGCAAATCGTAGAAAAATTAGGGTCTCTTTCAAAATAAAATGTTTCCATTGTCATTTGAATATCTTGTTTTCCTCTCAGAAAAAAGTACTTATCCAAATGCGTACTTCCCGAACGGTAGTATTTATAGAAATCAATGTTCTTATTGTAGAAATTCTCTAACTGATTCAGTTCATTGATGAAATAATTTTTCAGCACACAATCTTGTCCGTTGGGGCGCATCATTTCGATGTTATACACTTTCCTGTAATAGATTAGTTTACTAAAAAACTTGGGTTTTATTATCTTGAAAAAGAATATTTCATCCATTTCACTTTTGAACTTATAAAACGAAACTATTTCTTTCAATTCCGAGAACCCCTGTTCCAACAGCAATATTATTTGAGGAATATCTTTAATCCTGTCATTTAAATCGAGTTCATGCATCCTGATTTGATGTTCTAATTTTTCTGCAATGTTTTTTATCTTATCTTTCATTTTTATTGATTTTGAGTAAAAAAAGGATGATATCGTCAGTTGACGACACACAAAGGCGTTCACTGAATTCCGATAGGATTCAGTGAACGCGAAGCAACAACATGTCGCTGAAAGATAATTAGTGATAGATTTGCCAGAAATACATAATACAGAATTTGTTGAAATCAACACCTAATCTTACTTATAACTTCCTTTGATTCCGTAGTCGGTATCCTGATTATTCAGCGATTTAGTACCGACAAGATGAGTTTTTCCGAAATTAAAATTCCAAGTGAGCGTGGCAACGAGAATTCGGGATGCATCGCTAAAACTTTCTCTTCGGAAAGGCGCTTGTGCATTTTTGTTTTCCATAATGGTTCGGGAAACATTCTTAAACGGATTGAACGCACCTATGCCAAAAGAAAAATTAGTCGCATTGTACCGGATAGCCAAGTAGTGATAATTACCATCCTTTATGACGGTTTCGCCGTATAACCTTTCGTCAAAAGGCTGTAGCTGGCCTATCAGCATCCATTTCTTATACATTGCCAAAACATCTGCCCTGTAATAAAAATTAGAATGGGTATGCGAATAGTTGTTCCCACGACTGTCAAAGTGGTTGAAGCCTCCTGTAACCGAAAATTGCAGGAAGTTTTTTATCATCCCTACTTTCAATGTTATCTCCGCATTATACTTATTCCAATCTTTCATGTTTTCGGGCATTGTCAGGAACACATTTCCATGTTCTCTTTTCGATTCCATGATAGGATTGTGTTTGTAGTGATGATGCAGGCTTGCATTGAAAGCGAACAACCCTTTTCTGTTTTCGTAATATAAATTATTATTCAGATTCAGGTACGGTTGAAGCAACAGATTCCCTTTCTCGGCAAGATACGAGTCAAGACGGATTTCCGTGTCGGCCAACTCCATCAGGGTTGGATTCGTTTGACTCATCTCCGCATCATACCGGATAAAAGAATTATCACTGAACCGATAGCCAACCATCGCTTTGGGTAAGAAATGGTAATAGCTTTTGGTAACAGATACATTGGAAAAATGCAGGCGATTCAGGCGAAGTCCCAAGCTATAGCTGAATTTGCCCTTACTATAAAACCACTCTGCAAAAACCGACGATTCCGCCTGATTCAAATCCGATTTGAATTCCTCGCCCTGATTAATTGTCTGCTCTGTAAACGACTGAATATGTTTTATCCCGAATTTCAAATTTCCATGGGCAAATCCTTTTTCGTATATGCCTTCGGCAATCAGTGAATATTTATCGGAAAACAGTTCCGAACGTTCGCTGAAAAGAGTATCAACATCGTTGTATTCGCAGTAATTCCGCGAAGATGCTGCGTTCGCATAACTCCCCACCACATTAGCATATATTTTCTGATTTTTGGGTAAACCATACTGGTAATACAAGTCGATGGTAGGAACATTAATTTTTTGCTGACTTCCGTCAAAAATCAACCCTTTGTCCGTGCCATTCTCTTTTAGAAAACTGTTGAAATCGTTGTGAGGCTGATTGCTCAGATTATATTTCAACTTGGCATTGAAAAAAGCCGAATCGCTCTGCTGATAGTTGTATGTCAGCGAAAAATCATGCATTTGGTACGAATAATCACCTCCGGCACTGATTTCTTCCCTCAATATAGGGGATGAATTTTCAAACTGATAACTACCTGTGCGATTTCTGTTATTCGTGTTGATGCGTTGAAACGCTGCGGTGTAGTTCAAAGCATATTCCGATTTTCCTTTGTTGAATTTGGCAAAGAAAACATCGCCCCCTGCAAGGATATTCAGCGAGTTCATCAAATCCACACCAACAACACCGCCTTTATCATCCCTTACTACCACGTAGTTGATAACTTTGGAAGCATGTCCGTATCGGATACCTGCATAATCCGAATATTCTATCCGCTTGATTTGGCGGGGTTGCAAGGTCTGAATTTCTTCCGGCGTGGTATTTACGCCGTTAATCTGCAAAATGACTTTCCCGCCGTCGGATGATGAAATCGTATTCAGCATCGGATTGATGTTCAAGCCGGGAAGCATCATTGTATTCAGCAATTGCATTCCGTTGGCAGAATGGCTGATTTGCAATTTTGTCGGGAACACAATCCGTTGGTTAATCTTGTTTATTGTGGAAGAAGCAGAAATCACCACTTCCCCAAGTAACAAAACATTTTCATTCAAATACACATCTATTTGTGCTGATTCCGTCAGATTCTGTATCAAAATCCGCTTTGTTTCAAATCCTAAACAGGATACTGACAGCACATAATTATCTGTGGGAAGATTTTCAAATTCAAATCTTCCGATAGTGTCTGTCGTTGTTCCTTTCAGAAAGACTGAATCTTGTTTGAATAGAACGACATTAGCAAACTCAACAGGTGTTTGCGTATTTTGTTGAAGTACTCTTCCTGAAACATGAATCGATTGTCCGGACACACTTAGGCCGGAATACAGGAAAAATACGATAAGATATAATAATCGAGCTTTATTAAAGTCCATACCCTTAATTCCGCAACACTTTGATTTAACTTTATTTATAAGTTCCTGAGCAACAAAAAGTTGCTCAGGATTTTGCCATGTCAGATTTTTCACTTATCTTAGTGTTGCAAATC
>NZ_JBQKHJ010000059.1:0-3074 GCF_052118345.1 Prevotella sp. LCP21S3_D2
GATAGGGGGAGAAGGTCGGTAAAAAACGTTGAAATAACGTTCTAATCCCAAAATTTACTATGTTTTTTGGGATTGTAATCCCAAAAATAGGTATAAATTTTGGGATTACGATTATTTTTCCTTATCTTTGCATCCGAAAGAAAGAAGGATTCATAACTTAAAAGAAAGGATATTTATGATACGTCGTCAAATACAAGATACAATTGAAGCCCGGATATTTTCCGGGAAGGCTATCATCGTGATTGGAGCCAGACAAGTGGGTAAGAGCACGCTGTTTAAAATGGTGCTCGAGAATCGTGATGAACCTACTCTTATGTTGAATTGCGATGAACCAGAAGTAAGAGAGTTGCTGGCAAAGGCAAATTCTTCTGAGTTGCGTCTGCTTATAGGCAACAATCTTATTGTTGTGATAGACGAGGCTCAACGGGTAGAGAATATCGGGATGGTTTTGAAACGAATCACGGATAATTTCCCAGATGTACAACTCTTGGTGACAGGTTCCTCCTCTTTTGAATTGCAGAATAAGCTCAACGAACCTTTGACAGGACGCAAGTTTGAGTACCATCTTTTCCCTTTTTCTACAAGAGAACTGATGAAGGCTCATGGACTGCTTAGTGTAAAACAAACATTAGAGAATCGGCTTATTTATGGTTCTTATCCAGATATCATGAATCATGAGACGGATGCAAAGGAGTTGCTGTATAATTTGTCTAACAGTTATCTGTATAAGGACTTGTTGAATTTAGAAAGTGTTCGGCGCCCAGCCCTGTTGTCCAAGCTGCTTACTGCCTTGGCACTGCAGGTTACAAGTGAAGTTTCATATAATGAGTTGGCGCAAACCGTAGGAACAGATAATAAAACGGTAGAGAAGTACATTGATTTGCTCGAAAAGTGTTATATCATATTCAAGTTGAATGGCTTTAGTCGCAACTTACGTACGGAGTTGAAACATGCTAAGAAATTCTACTTTTATGATAATGGAATACGTAATGCTATTTTGCAAAACTTTGCACCTCTTGCTCTCCGGCAGGATGTGGGGGCTTTGTGGGAAAACTTCTTCATTAGTGAGCGAATGAAGGTCAATCAAAATGCTGGACGATATGTAAACAGCTATTTTTGGCGTACCAGTCAGCAGCAGGAGATTGATTATCTGGAGGAGTGTGATGGTCAGTTTTCCCTGTTTGAAATGAAGTGGAATCCTAGGCGTGCCAATACAAAGTTCCCGGCCTCTTTCCTTTCTGCTTATCAGGTGAAAGATAAGTGCATCGTTACGCCTGAAAATTGGATAGATTGGGTTATAGAGTGATAATGCTCCCCCTTTAATGTCCGTTTTCAAAACTGATACTGCCCCTATGAGACATTGTCTTATTTGGTTTTAATGGAGTTTCAGGAAATGTAAATCCCCAATCTGTTGAACTTTACAGATGGGGGATTTCTCAAGTGTATACATTATTCTCCTAGGATAGGCGTGAATTTGGAATTTTTGGTAAAATTCAACAGAAAGTTAACAAAAAGTTTGGTAAAGTGAAAATAAAAGCATATTTTTGCAGATTAAATAAGTACATAACATTAAAAACAAGAAGATTATGGCAATAGAAATTAAAACAATACCTGTCCTTCATGGTGAGGCAGCAGCTCGTTTCGTTGAAGCAGCTGATGAGGCATTGGAAAAGCGTGGCTCCATTGACTTCTCCAAGCAAGTAGCCAAGGCACGTGCTATATTAAAACGTTCAAAACTGTACATTTAAAATGTTAGAGCAATGTGATTTTATGGAACTGACAGAGGAAGTCTTGCAGCAATGCAAAGGCTTCACTTGTAAGGATGAGGACATAACAGAGTTCTTCACCCAAGACTATGCTGATTATGCCTATCAGTTGCTTGGAAAATCATATTGTTTTGTTAAACCAGATACATCTGAAATATTCTGCGCATTTACAGTCGCTAATTCGAGTGTAAAAGTAGATTCACTTCCTTCAAACCTTCGGAATAAGCTTAATAGAAAGATTCCGAATGCCAAGTGAAGACCGCAGTATCCAGCAGTGTTGGTTGGACAGTTGGCAGTAAGCGATTTATTCAGTGGACATCATGTGGGAGATGAATTGTTGGATTTCATCAAATCATGGTTTATAGACCCACTGAATAAGACTGGATGCCGGTATGTCATTGTTGATGCTGTCAACTATCCGAAAGTGTTTGAATATTATCAACGAAATGGTTTCAAATTTCTGTTTTCGTCAGATAAGGAGGAATGGACGTTCTTGCACAATAAAGGTCTAGAACCTGCAACTCCTGTTGAGCCGATGAAAACACGGCTGATGTATTTTGATTTGATTTATCTCCGCACAAAATAACAAATAAAAGATAATAAGCCCCTCTGGCGCGCCGAAAGGCTGCATACTAGAGGGGCATTACTTATTTTAGGCAGTTTACTTTGTGCTTTTGCGGTAAATGATGTTTTAATGTCCGTTTTCAAAACTGATACTGCCCCCATGGATAGGAGGCAGGTCGGTGAAAAACGTTGAAAAATCGCCTAGAACCATCTCTTCTTCATTTTCTTCAAGAATTCCTTGGTGATGGGGAAGCCGGAGGCATCACCTATTACGGAGTCGGTATAACAGAAGGGACATTCTGCTGTAGGCGGCTCATCAGGGAGGTAATCCGTGATTTCGGATGGCGAGAAGATTTCGCAGCAGAAGAAACAGCCGCACTTTTCTGACTTCTCTATCTGTTCCTTGTTGCTGAAGCTGCAATCGTGAGCTTGGCGGAAGATCCTGTCTTTCTCCTCCTCTTCTTTCTGCTTTTTCTCAGCCTTTTCCAGATAACCCTTGAATCGTCTCTGAAGATAGAGCGGCACATGATAGTGAGGGGCGAAGACATACAGCGACGGAACATGGTCGTGGTATTCGATCAGTTTTCCCTCACCGTCATACACTCTTTCAGAAAGACATTCGCGGTCGTAGTGCAACAGTCCCAGCGGAATCTCCGAGATATAATAGCAGAAGGTATCCAGCGGATAGTCGTCTTCCTCCTTCATCTTTTTGCGGTACTGGACATCCTGGTGCATCAGTCTCTC
>NZ_JBQKHJ010000060.1:0-2966 GCF_052118345.1 Prevotella sp. LCP21S3_D2
GTAACTATTCGGTGAAAGCCGTATTGTGCGCCTAGATAAAGTTTCGTACCTTTGCACCATGATTTTAAATTTTTCAAATTATGGTGCAAGGCAAGAAACAATTAAACAGCAAGCCAAAGTTCGCCGAGGTTGTAATCGGCGACAATGAGGCGAAGGAGATGCGTGAGTCTGCAAAAGTTCGCAACCGTCGCAATCCTTATTTAAAATTAAGCTATCCCAATGGTGTGACACTAATTCTCCCTGCTGACATCAGTATCGAACAGCTTCGAGCCTACATTAGTATAACAGTGTAGGCTTATGGCTAGAGTTTGTCAGTTGACGGATGACCTGAAGTACTACTTGTGCATGGAGCCAGTCGACATGCGCAAGCAGTTTCAAGGACTCCAAGGAATCGTGAATGAGGAGTTCGGCCGTTACCTCACCCAAGATGAAGCCTTTATATTTATAGGTAAGACTCGCAAGACTGCTAAGGTCTTGCATCGTGAGAGCGATGGACTGACTCTTTATGTAAGAAAGTTGAGCGAGGGGCGTTTCCAAATGCCTCATTTTAATGATGATAATCGTACAACAACATTAACCCCAGATGAATTTACCCTCTTGATTCTGGGTGAAAAATGGTATGAAGAAATACCATCGGAGAGCTAGTTTTTCTATTAGTTTTTATTAACGTAAATAGCTGATATTTAGGCGTAAATATCAATCAAAATATTCGTTTTTCTCAATAATTTTTAGTACCTTTGTATGGTAAACAATAAGGTAAACGATATGTTTGAACAGCAACAAAATACAGGGAAAAGTACGTCTTTGGCAGAGAAATATGCCAATGCCGTAGACCAGTTGTCCGATGCCAATGATCGGGCAGCGCATGCAGAGCATGACCTGCAGGTGGAGCGCATCACTCGTCAAGACTTGATTGACGAGGAGGTGGCTCGCCGTGTTGCTGAAGCAGAAGAACGTATCAGAAAAGAGTTGGAAGCTCAATTAGCAGATAAGACCAAGGAATTGGAGGAACGTAATAAGGCTTTGGATAAGCGTGAGTCTGATGTAGATAAGAAAGCGGAGACAATCGCCCAAAATGTAAGTGAACAGGTTCGCCAGCAGATGTCTGCAGCTAAAACCCGTTTCGAGAAAACTGCGCTGAATCGTTTGGCTGATATGTTTGACATGTTCATGCAGGCGTTCATCGCCCTTGGTGACAAGGATTCTTCCAAAGGTCAGGAACTGTTGCAGAAGTATCAGCTTGCGGCAAAGAAAGCGCATGAGTCTTTGACGGATGAAATCAAGGATAAACTGGCCAAGGTTGAAGCTAAAAGCAAATCTAAGACCGAGCAGATAGCCTCTCTTGTCAGAATGATATTTACTCAAAAGCGTGAGCGGGTAGTCTTTAGTAAGGAAGAACGTGATACCATCTATGATAAGGTAATGGCATCAGTTGAGTTCACTGATGAGGAAAAGAAACGTTACCAAGAGTGCCGTGAATTCTGTGAGGAATATCGCAAGCGCAAGGCTATAAAGAAGCTTTTGAATAGCCAGAAGGAACAGAAGGGGCATGGGCGAAATCCTATACCTGAGGATATGCCTCGTTTGGAGGAAAAGGTACTTTGGCCTGAAGGCTATATAGGACATGAAGATGAATATGTAATTGTTTACCAAGGCAAGGTGCAGGAGTTTATCGTGCCAGCCAAAGTACGCTACTTTGTTCAGCCATATCGTCGTCCTGTAGTTCGTCGCAAGGATGATCCAATGCAGAAGCTCTTGCAGTCTCCTTGTTATGAGGACGTATTTTGGAAGAGTTATGCGTCTGCTGAGTTATTGGCGCAGTTAGAGTGTAATAAGTATGTCCTTCATCAGCCGTTTAACCGGCAGATAAAGAAGATGAAACAGGATGGCTTGATACTCGCTCCTTCAACAGTCGATGACTGGCATCAGGGTGTATGCGACAAGATAGAACCTCTCTACAATCTGCAGAAGGATCGAGTAATGTCCAGTTTGCTGCTTGGCGCAGATGGTTCTCCATTCCCGATATTGGACTGCGAGAAGCATAAGACGGTAAATCATTACTTGATTCAATATCGTTCAGTGGCGACAGGCATTCCAATCTTCATGGTTAATACGAAAAACAAGCATGGTAGGGGTACTGCTGACATCATGGACAACCTCAAAGATTGGAAAGGTGTGGCGCTGATGTGTGATGGTTACTCCGGCTATGATTGGCTGAAGAAGATAAATGGTCGTATATTGTGTCGCTGTGTCGTTCATGCCCGAAGACCAATGGAACGTGCCTTGAAGGAAAATCCTAATCTTGCAAAGATAGGTATCCTCTTCTACCAGAACATTAACCTGATTGAGGAAATGATAAAGGAGAAGAAACTTGAGGGCGAGGAGAAGGCACAGTTCAGGAAGGACCATGCTGAGCCACTATGGGAGGACTTCAAGCTATGGGCTGCAAGTGCCATCTTAGATGTGCCAAAAGACAGCAATATATACCAGGCATTGAACTATATGTTGCGCAACTATACAGAGTTGACCAATTATATAGACATCCCAGATATGCCATTGGACAATAATGATACCGAACGCCTGATCCGTGACATGGTGATGGGTAAGAAGGCTTATTTGTTCTGCCGTGACTTGGATGCTTGTAAACGTGCAGCAATGATGTACTCCTTGTTTGGAGCATGTAAGGTGCTAGATAAAAATCCTGAGCGTTGGCTTTGTTATGTGTTGAAGCACATAGATTCTACGCCTGAGGATAAGTATTATACTCTTCTTCCTGAGTTCTGGGAAGATGAGGAACAATAAAAATGAATTTAATATTTAGTCAAATTAAGTTATAACCTCCATTAGCTTGTGCTGATGGAGGGCTAAATTGCGTATTCTTGTCTCAAAATTAGAAAAATGATGCCGCCGTGCAAAGGTACAACATTATTTTGAGATTTGCAATACGGAGTTGAGCGGATACTTAC
>NZ_JBQKHJ010000061.1:0-2828 GCF_052118345.1 Prevotella sp. LCP21S3_D2
TTCGCTATATTGATAACCAAACATAGTGCATCTCAATCCCAAGGTGGAATCTATGGTTTGAGCTAAAAGAGCATCAAATTGCTCCATAATAGAAAAAATTCCTCCAAAAGGTGTGAGTTTTTCGAATTTTATTTGTACCTTTGCAGCGCCTTGTTACGATTTTCGCTTGTTTTCTAATTGCAACACTAAGATAAGTGAAAAATCTGACACGGCAAAATCCTGGGCAACTTTTTGTTGCTCAGGCACTTATAAATAATGTTAAACTATAGTGTTGCGGAATTAAGGATTTTATGGTCACTTATTTTGATGCATGTGAGATTCTTGAAATGCTGTCTGAAGCATCTGTAAAGGTGTTTCTGGACGGCGGTTGGGGTGTCGATGCACTTATAGGCAGAGAAACAAGAATACATAACGACATCGATCTGTTCGTAGAGAAGAAAGACTATGGTAAGGCCATATCCGTGATTACCTGGAAGGGATACAGAGAAGTTGTAATGGACTATACGACCGATAGCCATACTGTCTGGAAAGATGACAACGGAAGAATAATCGATCTGCATTGTTTCGAATATGTCGAAGATGGAATTCTATATGACGGATACACTTTCCCAAGCGAAACTTTCTCAGGTAAAGGAAATATCGGGAATATTGAGGTAACATGCATAAACCCGGAGGCACAGGTACAGTTCCATCTTGGATATGAATACGATGAAAATGATGTCCACGACGTCCTGTTATTATGCAGAACTTTCAATCTTGAGATACCGGAGCAATATAAAACTCACATCTGATTCAATATGCTATGATTACTGATAGTTATGATATTGAAACTGAACCAATGATCAATCTGTTTGATTTCTACGGCAGACGTGGAGATTTTGCAGATATATGCCTGATAATATTCTCGAAGGAGATTCATCGGCATTTACTTGATTCCTACGAATCTGAAATTATTGCAACTATGCCGGCTTGCAATGGCGATACGCATATCTATAAAACAACTTATAAAGGAGTTACGATAACTTTCTACCTGTCAGGAATAGGTTCAGCAGTAGCATCCTCTCAATGTCATCTTGCAAGCTGGCTAACTGGAGCATCAAAGTTCATTATGTTCGGTTCCTGTGGCAGTCTTGACCGTACAACCACACAAGGTAGATTTATCATACCGACACAAAGTTACAGAGGGGATGGGTGTTCATATTATTTTGCAGCACCATCCGACTATATTGATATAGCCGCAAGCAAGGAACTTTCCATAATTTTCGACAAATTATCTGTACCATATATTACAGGTAAAATATGGACGACAGATTCGATGATCAGAGAAACAAAAGGACTTGTACGCAAACGTATGGAAGAAGGGTGCATCGCTGTAGAAATGGAATTGGCTGGAGTTCAATCTGTGTGCGACTTCTACAATTTGAAGTTGTATGCTTTTTTTGAAACAGGTGACATTTTGGATACAAATGGATATGAAGCCAAAGGCTTGAACAATGCCAACCATAGTTTAAACAAACTTTATATTGCTTTAGAAACGGCAACCTACATCTGAAGTATATCAGAATTGTAAATTCCCATTTAGCGGACTATATAAAAAGTATTCCATAACCATCTATACGTGGTTTACGGAATGCTTACTTTATAACAATTAGGTTTACACTCGTTTATTTTGACGGTGCAAAGTTACTCATGCTATCTGGCTCCCACAACGGGCAATAGTGCACATTTTCAAGAAAATGACGTTTTCAAGAAAAAAAATATCCCTACAAACTTAGACTATGCCAAGTTTCGTAGGGATTTTGGAGGGTATAAACATTAGATTACTTCGTCCAGTGGTAGTGACTGTCGAGCATCAGGAAGATAGCCAAGCCGAAAATAACGAGTCCAAGGACAAAGAAGAACCAGAAGAAATACTGCACATAGTGTCCGAGGTAGGTTCCGTCGTACTCCTTGTACCTTTCCTGAACCCTTCTACGTTCTTCATAAAACATTTGATTGACCTCACGGATATGCTTCTGCATCTGAGTGGTCATCCATTCATGTTGTTTGTCGAACATGTCCTGAATCTTCTTCCAGTCAACATCATCGACTCTGACTGAAACCTTCAACTTGGTTGGGGCATCCTTCAGAACATTGTCAATGTGGGTATTGATGGTGTCAACCTTACCACTGATAGTGTCAACGGCATTGCCAAGAGCAGTCTGAGCTGAATTGTACTTACGGATGGCAGACTCCAGTTGAAGAGTTGCATTGATCCAAGTGTTGGTCGCTTTGTCAATGTTCTCACTCAACTGCCTGAGTTCAGGCGCACGACTGACAACAGCATCCTCGGCATCATGCTCTTCAATCTCTTCCTGGACTTCGTTCATCATGTCATCGAAGTCAGGCTTCTGCTCGTCATCTTCGATGAGTTCTTCTACATGTTTTGTTCTTCTCATTGATATGTAGGATTTGTCTAACGGTGGAATGAACGTCTTTTCTGCGGTGGCTTGCACATGGCATGAGCCATCTGGAGGCAACGGCGAGCCCGCTCACGCTCGTCTTCGTCATCATCCTTACCCCAACTAGAGGAAGGAGCAGAACCACCACCGCCACAAGATTCGGACACGGTTGTTGCTGCATCAATCATATCAAGGAAGAGAAGCATACCTACATGAGAAATGTCCTCTCTTGATGCAGTCATATCAGAATCAGGAACCTGAACCTCATTGAGGAAGACCTTAATTCCGCAACACTATAATTTAACTTTATTTATAAGTTCCTGAGCAACAAAAAGTTGCCCAGGATTTTGCCATGTCAGAATTTTCACTTATCTTAGTGTTGCAAAA
>NZ_JBQKHJ010000062.1:0-1918 GCF_052118345.1 Prevotella sp. LCP21S3_D2
TTTTCGCAACACTAAGGTAAGTGAAAATTCTGACATGGCAAAATCCTGGGCAACTTTTTGTTGCTCAGGCACTTATAAATAATGTTAAACTATAGTGTTGCGGAATTAAGGATTAAAACTTTCATAACTAAATATTTTTTAAATTGTTATACAAACGTTTGTTACCCCAATCTATAAAATCATCAACATTAAAAGGACGGAACGAGATATTGTCAAGCAACATGGCATAAACGATATGAGACATATATAGTTTTTCAAAATGAGCCAATCGCTCATAATATGAACAGAATTGACTGGCATTCTCAAAAAGATAACCACCTGCATTGAAATATCTGCTAATAATCTTCTTTTCAATAATGTTAGTGATGTAAAACTGGTCATCCAAATCCACATAACTCTTATTGTGAGGATTAACCATGTCCAATCTGTCCAGAGGATAAATAGCGATACCATTCGTTTCTGTAAAGTCGCAGTTGAAATAGCCATCTGCATCCTTTACGAAGATACCACCCTCTATCTGTTCTTGCTTCACACACTCATATATAGTTTCTGCTTGTGAATTTGTTGGAACTTTCAGAGATAAGACTTTAGCCTCTTCTGACAATCCCAAATTACGCAACTGCATGTTGAGCAATTCTGACAGATGATATTTCTGGTCTAGTTTGTCTAAAATCACGAAATAGATATGCTCAAACTTTGCAAAATCCAAGCCTTGAATAGACTTGATACAAAGCAAAACACCATCTTCTGCAAAATTGAAAACATAAGGCATCGAATGCTCATATTCTGGGCGGTCTGCCGCTATAGGCACTATTAAACTCAAACTCATAACATTGAATTGATTACATTCTTAAGATAATTGGTTACTTTCTCCTCCTTGGCATACTGCAAGATACGCAGGAAGTTCATCAGTTGGAAGACATGATAATATTCGCGATACCAAGCATACTGCGAATAGTAAGAATCAATCTCATGGTCTATCTTCTGCGATATGATGCTCAATCTTACCAAGTCTACATCTCCTTCATACATCAAGCGGGACCATTCATACTGAGAATCCTGGCGAATCTTTACAAGGTCGAGCAAAGGAGACTCGATAAAAGAATCCAGGAAGTCGATGAGATAATAGTTGTTGCCATTGAAGAGGATATTTGAGAAAGTCAAATCACCATGACACTTTCCAATCGGGATTTCAATCTCAATTGGTAGTTGCTCAAACACCTTGCTACATTTCTCCAGCAAAGCCTCTATCTCTTTATCACCTTTCAAGAATTCATTCACATGGCATTTATTGCAAACATCCAAGAATTTATCTTTAACAATCTGGGTATTGACCTTTCGAAGAGGAGAATCTTCTATCTCGGCATTCATGAAGATTTTCAAGGCCTTGACAAAATAACTGATATTGTCGAACCCTGCATCCTCAAAATAATCGATAAAGTTCTTGCTATACACATACTCCATCTTGATGATGAGATGTTCATCCGTTTTGTCTATCTCAAAGATTTCAGGAATACGTATGTGCTGATAAGCTCTTCTACATGCCTCTTGCTGTTTTTTAGCTTGCAAGTAGAGGCGATTGATATATTTAGGGTCATGTGTACTCTTATAGATATACAGATTATTGCCGTCATTGACAATATCTATCTGGCAGCCACTATGACCTTTTACTTGTATTTCCATAAAAATAGTCTTTTTTTATTTGAACATAAGAAAGATTAGCAGCAACAGCTGCACCTATGCCTACAGGAGAATCCTCGAAGACCAAAGCTTCGCTAGGCTGGATATTCAACTTCTCTAAAACTTTATCCTAAAATCCGCAACTATCATCCAATACACGATTAAGGGTAGATTTATGAGTCGTTAGTAGCAGCTTTCAGTAAAAAGCAACAGCACAACATCAATATGTAGCCACCAT
>NZ_JBQKHJ010000063.1:0-1760 GCF_052118345.1 Prevotella sp. LCP21S3_D2
TAAGTGCCAGCCATTCTCATAAGTTGGATGTTGTGCTTCAGCAATTACAAGAAACCAGGCAAGAGCTTACTGATACAAAGAGAAAGCTGAAAACTGCTGAGACCCTGTTGGCAGATGCCAAAGAGAAGAACCGTCAGTTGGAAGCTGAACGAGAGAAGGATGCCAAGGAGCGTAAGGACTTGGAGAATGATATCGCTCTCCTTCGTTCTGATCTTTACAGTGGAACAAAGAGCCAGCAGTCAGGTCGTTCTGCGGTAGAGGTAGGAGTTAATGATGGCAGGGATGATTTCGATGGTACGGATGCATCTTTACCAGAGGCAAATCGTAAGGATGATGTGTCCTCAGAGGCAAACTCCGATGGCGAGAAATCAGAGAAATCTCAATCCGGAGAGCCTAATAACTCTTCGGAAGACAGAGACTCTAGTAAAGGAACTCCGGGAACACCAACTCCTAAGACAATATATCATGGTCCTTCTCGTAAGGGTCGTACTTATAATAAGCATACAGTTGGTACGCCGATTATCCATAAGTGCGATTTGAGTCACTTGCCTGAAGGCGTAACTTATCATATCAAGAAGAATCCGAAGAAGGTACTTCACACAATAACTAAAGTAGAGGAACATTGGTTCGAGGAAGTTGTCTTGACTTATCCTGATGGTCATAAGGAAACGTATTTTATGCCTCAGGAGAATGATAAGGATGGCTACCTCTATGACGAGATTGTGCCTGGTACTCATGTAACATCAGACTTCTTGACGGAAGAAACATCGAATATGTATGACATGGCCTGTCCTGCTTATCGTGAGGTGAAAAACAGACTGTCCGAGATGGGTTTGAAGACTCATCGCCAGAATCTGGCCAACTATGCGGATAAGGGCTATGAGATATTGAAGCTAGTGCTTCCGGCATTGAAGGACCGAGCCTTGGCTCCTGGTTCCAACGTAAACGTAGATGAGACTTGGGAGCGATTCCAGACCCACTTCGGTCATCGTAAGACCTATATGTGGTGTTTGGTAAATCGCAAGGCCAACATCGTGATATTCTTCTATGAGGATACGGTAGACAAGTATGGCAATCAGAAGAGTGGTGGCCGTAACCGTGCTGTTTTGAAGGACTTCTTGGGTGACGCCAAGTTGAAGTCTCTTCAGAGTGATGGTTATATCTGCTACATGTATCTCGACGATGACTTGATAGACATAGAGCATCTATGTTGTCTTGCTCACGTGCGTGCCAAGCTAGAACGTGCGGAACGTATGGGTTGCAAAGAAGCTTCTTCACCTATGAGTAAGATTCGCAAACTTTATAAGCGTGAGGACTTGTATGTAGAGAAAGGTTATGATGCCGAAAAAATCAAGGAGATGCGCAATGATGAGTATACTCGAGGTATCGTAGATGAACTTCAGAATGAGATGTTCGACTTGATGGCGAACAAGATGGATAAGTTGCCTAAACTGATGCAGCAAGCACTGAACTATCTCCATAAGTTTTGGAAGCAAGTCTTTGCCTATCGAAATGATGGTGAATATTCCATAGATAACCTGGCAGCAGAACGAGCGATACGTCCCCAGACCATACAGCGCAAGGGCTCGTTGTTCTTTGGTAGTGTTCAGGGTGCATTGAGATCGGCAATGTACAATACCTTTATCCAGACTTGCAAGCAAGTCGGAGTCTCGTTCAGGCAATATTTCAAGGCTTTGCTCAAGGCCGTGAAATCTGGTAGAACGGACTACGAGAACCTGCTTCCAATGACAATCTGCTTG
>NZ_JBQKHJ010000064.1:0-1535 GCF_052118345.1 Prevotella sp. LCP21S3_D2
CCTTAATTCCGCAACACTATAATTTAACTTTATTTATAAGTTCCTGAGCAACAAAAAGTTGCCCAGGATTTTGCCATGTCAGAATTTTCACTTATCTTAGTGTTGCAAAAAGAAAACAAGCAAAACTCTAATATGACATGGCAAAAATACAAATTAAATCTGAGAAACTCACACCTTTTGGAGGAATTTTTTCAATCATGGAGAAATTTGACTCCATGCTTTCACCCGTTATCGACTCAACACTGGGTCAGAGATGCAGCAGTATCTTCGGATATCAGTTCAGCGAGATAGTCCGTTCGCTGATGAGCGTTTATTTCTGTGGCGGCTCATGCGTGGAAGATGTAACGTCACAACTGATGCGCCATCTCTCGTATCATCCTACCCTTCGTACATGCAGCTCTGATACCATCCTCAGAGCCATCAAGGAACTGACACAGGAAAACATCTCCTATACTTCCGACCAAGGCAAGACCTATGATTTCAATACTGCAGACAAACTCAACACATTGCTTATAAACGCTTTGGTTTCTACAGGCGAGTTGAAGGAAATTGAGGAATACGATGTTGACTTTGACCATCAGTTCCTTGAAACGGAGAAGTATGATGCAAAACCGACCTACAAAAAGTTCCTCGGCTACAGGCCTGGCGTATATGTTATCGGTGACAAGATAGTCTATATCGAGAACAGCGATGGTAACACGAATGTGCGTTTTCATCAGGCAGACACCCATAAGAGATTCTTCGCTCTTCTGGAATCCCAGAACATCCGTGTAAATCGCTTCAGGGCAGACTGCGGTTCCTGCTCGAAGGAAATCGTCAGTGAGATAGAGAAGCATTGCAAACATTTCTACATCCGTGCCAACCGATGCAGTTCGCTCTACAATGACATCTTTGCTCTGAGAGGATGGAAGACGGAGGAGATTAACGGCATCCAGTTCGAACTCAATTCCATTCTCGTTGAGAAATGGGAAGGCAAGTGCTATCGTCTTGTCATCCAGAGACAAAGACGCAACAGTGGCGACCTTGACCTGTGGGAAGGCGAATACACTTACCGTTGTATTCTGACCAACGATTACAAGTCATCGACAAGGGACATTGTTGAATTCTACAATCTGCGTGGCGGCAAGGAACGTATCTTTGACGACATGAACAACGGATTCGGTTGGAGCAGGCTCCCCAAGTCATTCATGGCGGAGAATACTGTCTTTCTTCTGCTTACTGCATTGATACACAATTTCTACAAGACCATCATGAGCAGGCTTGACACCAAGGCTTTTGGGCTCAAGAAAACGAGTCGCATAAAGGCTTTTGTCTTCAGATTCATCTCCGTACCTGCCAAGTGGATCATGACTGCAAGGCAATACGTGCTGAATATCTACACAGAGAACCGAGCTTATGCAAAACCCTTCAAAACAGAATTCGGATAAGAATCCTTTCTTTCCGGTTTGAATCTGCGTATTACCTCAAGTCGCATCGTGGGGTAAGGGGATGGTGGCTACATATTGATGTTGTGCTGTTGCTTTTTACTGAAAGCT
>NZ_JBQKHJ010000065.1:0-1523 GCF_052118345.1 Prevotella sp. LCP21S3_D2
TTTGCTCAACATGCGAGCCATACCTCCCCATTTGGGTGAAATTTATCTTTCTTGGTATTACCATGAACAAAATTATCACCTCGATGAGTATTTTCTCGAAACTTTTTGTTATCTTTGCAGCTGAATCTTCAACTGCATCTTTAAAGATATCCATATATTGGTCAAGTCCTGTATTCATGTAATATTGTATTTGTCGTGATCTACAAAGTTACTGAAAATCAGCGACTTGACCAACTTTTTACAGTTAAGTTTTCATAAGCACTTCTTAATATAAGTTATTGATTTACAGACGATTAAATATTAATTTAACGCAGTATTGATTAATAAAGAATATACTACCGCTGATATATGCGCAACAAATTGTGACGCTTGTGATTCATTTCCCTTGAAATCCTTAACAAATACAGCTAAGGTATAGCAGACCTTATTAGGCAGACATATATAGGCTACATCATTCTGAGCTGCAAGAATACCATTTTCATTGACATAACCAGAACCTGTCTTATGTGCTATTACAACCCCTTCTTTATCAAGAAGTGGAGCTACTATCCTATCTATACCTGTTTTACATTCTTTCAATGCATTCTTAATGAAATCTTGTTTCTCATTACTGATAAGACTTTCTGTAAACAAACGATTCATCAACATTGCAGCACCAAGAGGAGATGTGTAATTAGAGTAAGCTTTGTCATGGTCAGCGGACATTTCCTCTTCTGTATAAGCTATCTGAAAACTCGAATGTGGTATGAGTTTCGCTATAAAACTGTCTGTTTGTGCAGTATTGAGCATATTCTTAAACATGATATTGCTTGCATTATTGTCGCTCTGGGAAAGAGTATAGCGCAACAGATCTCTTACTGTCAACGATATAACTGGTGCTGAATAATCTTTCATCATAGGGCTCCATGTCTTTGGATCAAGTTTTTCCCTATTTATCTTTACCAAGGTATCAAGGGAAAGGCCTTTTTTGTCAAAATCATTGCAAAGAGCTAATGCCTGATGAACCTTAAATACACTCATCATAGGATAAATGCTTTTATTATTAACACTAACCGTATCTGTGTTATTAATAATAACCGCCACACCAATTTCACCAGGACAAGCCGAGACAATCTGAGAAATGCTATCAGTCAAAACATCTGTTAATGGAGGATTCGCGCTACCTTTTGTAGCTGATTTATGGGACAATGAGAACACCAAGATGAAGATGCAAACTAAAGCTATACACAAAACTACGATTTGCTTTTTTCTGTTTTTTTTCATGTTCCTTAATTCCGCAACACTTTGATTTAACTTTATTTATAAGTTCCTGAGCAACAAAAAGTTGCTCAGGATTTTGCCATGTCAGAAATTTCACTTATCTTAGTGTTGCAAATAAAAAACAAATAAAACTCTGAATGACATGGCAAAAGTACAAATAAAATCTGAGAAACTCACTCCTTTTGGAGGAATTTTTTCTATTATGGAGCAATTTGATGCTCTTTTAGCTCAAACCATAGATTCCACCTTGGGATTGAGATGCA
>NZ_JBQKHJ010000066.1:0-1388 GCF_052118345.1 Prevotella sp. LCP21S3_D2
ACATCGGATGACGAAGATTTGCTCTTCCTTTCGCCACGACTCTTCAAGGATGAATATGATGAGGCTGCTGTGGCTGCTGAAGGGAAGGTTCTAGAAGAAAGAGAACGATATGGGAAGGAGGAACTGCCGGAAGGAGCGCACAAGGCAAACAAGCATTATGAGCCTTGGAAGGAAATCCAGAATTCTCAGGGGGCTTTAAAGAGGCAAGAATTTAAGAATTCTCAGAAAACTTCTCAGGGGATTTTAAAAGGTCAAGAATTAGAGAATTCAAGAATTTCTTCTTCTACTACTTCTTCTGCTGCTGCATCAGCTTCGACTCCCTCCGTCTCTCAGGACAATTATCTCGGGATTCCTTATGGGGAAATCATTAAGAAGTGGTGGCAGATGTATAATGACGGGCAGGAGCCGATGCGCTCTAACCGCAATACGCTGACCTTCGAACTGGCTGTGAATCTGCGCCACATCTGTGGTTTTGACCGCAATCTGCTGGCTCAGATTATTCCCTGCTACGATGGTTTTCCCGAGCAGGAAAAGATGGCTTGCATCAACTCGGCATTGAATGAGAAAATCACGCAAATGCCTAAGCGACTGAAGGATGTGCTTTCCGTAATCAGACAGGAGAGAATGAAGCAGGGAGCCAAGGTTGGCGAATCGGCCGAAGAAAATGAGGCACTGGTCAATGCTCTTGATGAGGCAAATGCCCAGGACGAAATGTTCTATTTCAATGCATTGCCCAAAATGCCACAAGGCGTGCGTGACTCAATCAATGCTGTGGGACCACCTCTGGCAATGCCTGTAATTACCGCCATCTGTCCAGTCATCGGAATGCTGGCAACGGGAGTCAAGGTTGCGGTTCACGGCAAGATGAACTCGCTGAACCTTATCTCCTACATCGCCGGTGATTTTGCATCAGGCAAGGGAAGCATCGACCCTGTGGTTGATGCATGGACTTCGGAAGTGAAACAGATGGACAAAATGTATCAGCAGCAGGAGGATGAATGGAGAGCCAAGAAGCGTGCGGCTAAGAATAAGAAGGAGCAACCGGAAGAACCAAAGCTGCCTGTAAGATGTCTTACTTTAAATAATACGGTGGCTAACCTTGCAGAACGACTGGCTAATACTGAAGGCAAGCACGCCTTTTCGTTTACTCCGGAAGCCGACACAGTGGCACAGAAGTGGAAATCTGCCATGAGCGACTTCTCCGTGATGCTCCGCCAGGCTTACGACGGAACGAGCTATGAGCGCGAGGCAAGAAGTGCAGATGCGGTGAATGTTCATATCGAACATCTTTTGTGGAACGTTGTGATGTGCGGAACGCCAGATGCACTCTATCGGGTAGTGAACAATTATACGGATGGTTTCCAAAGCCGTATTGTCGTGGCGCGAAC
>NZ_JBQKHJ010000067.1:0-1264 GCF_052118345.1 Prevotella sp. LCP21S3_D2
GGTGGCTACATATTGATGTTGTGCTGTTGCTTTTTACTGAAAGCTGCTACTAACGACTCATAAATCTACCCTTAATCGTGTATTGGATGATAGTTGCGGATTTTAGGTATATATCATTTTTCTCGCTTTGTTATGTGTGTAACAAGATAGGGCTTCCTGTCAGATGATAAGAAAAGGGCGCTCCTTCCTAAAGGATAGAGCGCCCTTAACTTTTTTATCTATATAGGTATTGCGCTATTTGTATATTGCTTTATTGCATGCTTACAGCATTGGGGTATTACTTTCTTTATATCTATATTTTATTTTTGTTCCTTACTTCGATCTCTTTTTTCTCCAAATGTCGGAACTACGCAGACAGATATACTCTACTCAGTTACAGGCAAAAGACAGCCTTTGATCTCTGATACATTCCTTATCAGCAAACAGATTAATGATGCAGAAACCAGGCCTCTTTCTCTGCCCCCTCCGCTAGTGGCTCATTATGTGCCGAAACATACAATATGTTTGAATAGTGGATGATGGCGTTGAAGTCTAGCTCTGTGCCTTTTCTGTCTTTAAGCCATTTCTCTGCTATTTGGTATCCTCCAATATAATATCGCCAAACTTCTTCTGTCGTTTTGTTGAGTAAGACGGCAGCCTTGGATTCTGTAATCAAGCCACTTGACAGGGCACGATAGATAAGGTTCTCGAATCTGGTGCTGTGCTCGTCATCAATGATGCTTTTCTCTTATTCTTCTGCCAGTTCTTTCATCGCATTGTTTAATGTGTTGAAAAGAACGTTGATGTTTTCTTCGATACAGATCAGTGCATCAGTATTGTTCAGGAAGGTTCTTCTGTCCTCGTGCAATCTGCCTGCGGTCTGCTCAAGAGTGTTAAGGTCATAGACCTGAATGGCAGAATCATCAGCAGGGTACAGGGAAATGGTTCAAGGTGTTTAAAGGCGAGCATAGCCACAGGCATTCAAATCATACACATAGAATTGACAGATGGTAGCAGTAAGGACTATAAGATGATTTTCTAAGTGAAATCAGATTACATCTTTTACTTATAATTATCCCTGCCAGCTTGTGAAAGCTGGCAGGGATTTTTATTCGAAAATCAAAAGATTCAAAGAATCATATATCAATACTGCGTTAAATTAATATTTAATCGGCTGTAAATCAATAACTTATATTAAGAAATGCTTATGAAAACTTAACTATAAAAAGTTGGTCAAGTCGCTGATTTTCAGTAACTTTGCAAATCACGACAAACGCAAAATTAT
>NZ_JBQKHJ010000068.1:0-1251 GCF_052118345.1 Prevotella sp. LCP21S3_D2
CCGGAAGGTGCGGCTGGAACACCTCCTTTCTGGAGAGACGAATTTCCTGTGAAGATTTAGGAACAGGACTTAAAAGTTCGCTTCTCTTCTTGTACGCACCATCTGTTTAATTAAATAAGAGATAGAGAATGTTCGGCAGAGATGCTACTCTTTACCAACACAGTCCTATAGCTCAGTTGGTTAGAGCGCCACACTGATAATGTGGAGGTCGGCAGTTCAAATCTGCCTGGGACTACATTCTTCATATAATATCTCAAACTGGGGGATTAGCTCAGTTGGCTAGAGCACCTGCTTTGCACGCAGGGGGTCAACGGTTCGAATCCGTTATTCTCCACTATTGTGAGAATTTAAGGATAGGCGACTGAAAGGAGCCAATCATTAAAATTCTACACAAAAAGATCTTTGACATATTGACACAAGCAAAACTGTAAGTAATGAACTTTAGTTCAGACTAAAGTAAATCAAATCGCAAGATGAGATTTCACTTTGTTAGAATACAGCTGAAAGTATGAGCTACTTATTCGTTATTCGGAAACGAGTAACAAGAATACAGTCTTAAAGAAAGTAAGAAAGGGCGTATGGCGGATGCCTAGGCTCACGGAGGCGATGAAGGACGTGATAAGCTGCGATAAGCTTCGGGTAGGTGCAAATAACCCTTGATCCGGAGATTTCCGAATGGGACAACCTAGCCGTCTGAAGGACGGTTACTCTTACCAAGTAAGAGAGCTAACGCAGGGAACTGAAACATCTTAGTACCTGCAGGAAGAGAAAATAAAAGAATGATTCCCCCAGTAGTGGCGAGCGAACGGGGAACAGCCCAAACCAGTGGCGTCGCAAGGCGTGGCTGGGGTTGTAGGACCGCGACATTGTATTGAAATGGTGAGTGGAAGTATCTGGAAAGTTACATCACAGAAGGTGATAATCCTGTACACGAAGCCAGATCAGGCATAGCGGTATCCTGAGTAACGCGGGACACGAGGAATCCTGCGCGAATCTGCCGGGACCATCCGGTAAGGCTAAATACTCCCGTGAGACCGATAGCGAACGAGTACTGTGAAGGAAAGGTGAAAAGAACCCCGAGCAGGGGAGTGAAATAGTTCCTGAAACCATGCGCCTACAAGCGGTCGGAGCATCTTGCGATGTGACGGCGTGCCTTTTGCATAATGATCCTACGAGTTACCGTCACTGGCGAGGTTGAGTGTCATGAGACACGTAGCCGCAGTGAAAGCGAGCCTGAACAGGGCGCACAGT
>NZ_JBQKHJ010000069.1:0-1168 GCF_052118345.1 Prevotella sp. LCP21S3_D2
GGTGATGAGATGGAAATCAAGTGTTCTAACCTGTTTGCAGTTGCAGAACTGCTGCGTAAAATGTCATAGCTATGCTGAACTTCACTTCTCGAACAACTTATTATTTGAGTTCCACACCCACTGATATGCGCAATGGTCGTGAGGGCTTGGCAGGAATCATCCGTGAAAAAATGCAGCATGATCCTTATAGTTATGATGAAGCCTTCATCTTCTATTCCAAGGATTACCGCAAGGTTAAAATATTACATTATGATATCAATGGTTTTGTCTTATACCAGAAGTGGTTTGATGATGGTAAGTTTCTCAAGCCTCGTTTCTTGGAGGCAGCTCGCTGTCATAAGATAAGCCGTGAGACATTGATACTGTTGCTATCAACATCCGTACAAACGGAAATCATATTATGAATACTGATATTAAGAGTTTGATACCATCCATGCATGCAGAACTGAAGCGTATGCAATCTCGTGTTGCAGAGCTTCAAGTATTATTGCAGCAAGGTTCATCTGATGAAAAGGCGATTCGAGAGGAAATTTCTAGAATGAATCTGCGTCAGGTTGAAATCATGGATGCGATGGTAGAGATACAAGAGTATATTTTGGGCAAGCAGGAAGCATTGCTTGCCCTATTGAGAGAGCGCAAATCTCTTCTGACAGCAAAAGAAGCTTTGGAAAAGAAAAACAGGGAATACGAGGAAAAGTTGTTTTTGAAATCTTGTAAGCTTCTGAAAAACAAGTGGTTATATAACCTTTCTTAACAAGAAATAGTTGTATATGTCGCAGAAATTTAGTACCTTTGTAAACATGATAAATAACAAGAGTAATATAGAGATGCAGCTTGCTACGTATAAGTCAATGTTGACTAAAGCTAGCAATGACCTTGCCAAGTCCAAACAGCTTGTTGGCTTGCTCAAACAGCAGATTGAGCAAGGTAATACAGAGTTGTCGGAGGAACTTGACAAGGCAAACGAGCGTATCTCTATGTTAAGCGAAGATTTATCAGATGCAAATGCTCGTATCTATGTGTTGGAGGTGGCTTTGACCCAAGCGGAATCTGATAACTCAGATTTACGGGCAGAGGTATCTCGACTTCATTCCAAGGCAGATGATTATGAAAAGGCAAATGCCTTGTTGGATATAGCAGACAAGGCTCAGGTTGATTATAAAACTAT
>NZ_JBQKHJ010000070.1:0-1075 GCF_052118345.1 Prevotella sp. LCP21S3_D2
CCTTAATTCCGCAACACTTTGATTTAACTTTATTTATAAGTTCCTGAGCAACAAAAAGTTGCTCAGGATTTTGCCATGTCAGATTTTTCACCTATCTTAGTGTTGCAATTTAAAACAAGCGTAAATCGTAACAAGACATGGCAAAGGTAGCAATAAAATCTGAGAAACTCACACCTTTTGGAGGAATTTTTTCAATCATGGAGCAATTTGACTCCATGCTTTCACCTATTATCGACCAGACACTTGGTCAGAGATGCCGCAGTATCATCGGATACCAGTACAGCGAAATTATTCGTTCTCTGATGAGCGTATACTTCTGTGGCGGTTCATGCGTGGAGGATGTAACATCGCATCTGATGCGTCATCTCTCGTATCATCCGACCTTGCGCACATGCAGCTCTGATACCATCCTCAGAGCCATCAAGGAACTGACACAGGAAAACATCTCATATACTTCCGATAAGGGCAAGACCTATGATTTCAATACGGCAGACAAGCTCAACGCCTTGCTTATAAAAGCCTTGGTTTCCACCGGTGAACTGAATGAGGTGGAATCCTATGATGTTGATTTCGACCATCAGTTCCTTGAAACAGAGAAATATGATGCAAAACCGACATACAAGAAGTTCCTCGGCTACAGACCTGGCGTATATGTCATCGGTGAGAAGATTGTCTATGTTGAGAACAGCGATGGCAACACAAATGTGCGCTTTTATCAGGCTGAGACCCACAAGAGATTCTTTGCCCTACTGGAAGCCAACAGCATCCGTGTGAATCGCTTCAGAGCCGACTGTGGTTCGTGCTCGAAGGAAATTGTCAGTGAGATAGAGAAGCATTGCACGCACTTCTACATCCGCGCCAACAGATGCAGTTCGCTCTACGATGACTTGTTTGCACTGAGGGGATGGAAGACGGAGGAAATCAACGGCATCCAGTTTGAACTCAATTCCATTCTCGTTGAAAAATGGGAAGGCAAGTGCTATCGTCTTGTCATTCAGAGACAAAAGCGCATGGATGGAGAGCTTGACTTGTGGGAAGGTGAATACACCTACAGATGCATTCTTACCAACGATTA
>NZ_JBQKHJ010000071.1:0-1056 GCF_052118345.1 Prevotella sp. LCP21S3_D2
TTTTGCAACACTAAGATAAGTGAAAATTCTGACATGGCAAAATCCTGGGCAACTTTTTGTTGCTCAGGAACTTATAAATAAAGTTAAATTATAGTGTTGCGGAATTAAGGTTTATTATATATCTCAGGATTGGGTTTTCCATGCTCAACATCCTCGCCAGCTATAATCAGCGTAAAAGCTTCCAACGCTCCTATATGCTCCAAGGCATTCATTAAGTTTTTCTTTCGTGCCGTAGATGCCACAGCAGTCAATCCCCCTGCTTGCTTGAAGGACTTCAACATAGAAAGGAGAGAATGGTTGACTTGCAACTTGTCAAAGAAGAGAGGGTAACAATCACCCTTAGCCTTTCTGATACCTTGCTTGATGACTGTATCAGAGATTCCCATATGCTCCATAAAGTCATCGAATCGGAAACCGAAACAATCTTGGTATTGCTGCTCAGTTAAATTCAAGCCAAACTGGGAGAAAGCCTTTTGGTAAGCCAAGAAATTAGCCTCGAAGGTATCTACCAAAGTCCCGTCAAAGTCTGTTACCAGTAGTTTTATCTGTGACATTACATATAGCGTTTTAGTTCTTCCGGTGTGCCGTATGAGTAATACTCCTCCATTTTAGCTAACTTTACATGCTCACCATTCTGCAAAAGTGTATTGAAAAGCAAAGATACATAGAACTCCGGCTTTGAGAAATGAGTATCAGCCAACATTGCATCTGCAGCATTCAAGAAACTCTGGGCTTTTGAGAAGAAATAAGCTCCACAAAGAGCATGATGAGAGATCACCTCTTTCTCTGCAGTTCTGATAACATTCATATCAGCATCTACCTCAGCATAGCTATACTTTGGAAGGTCTGAGTCGAAAGATACCAGCATTCCACCATCTACATCTTCTATTGACTTAGACAGAATAGATTCGATATTTTCTACATAATCCTTGCTTTTAAACTCCAAATCCTTAATTCCGCAACACTATAATTTAACTTTATTTATAAGTTCCTGAGCAACAAAAAGTTGCCCAGGATTTTGCCATGTCAGAATTTTCACTTATCTTAGTGTTGCAA
>NZ_JBQKHJ010000072.1:0-1000 GCF_052118345.1 Prevotella sp. LCP21S3_D2
GTCTCCCCGTTTTATTTTATTGCATTGCTCATTGAATTTCTTGACATAGCTCAATACATGGGGGCTACTCGCCCCCAAACCCCTCGGTGTTTTCAGGTATAGATTATTAAGTCTGAACCCCCCTCAGATTTTTGCACTTCTATTGAGAACTTGCCATTCTAACTTATGTTTTGTGTGAGTTAAAGTGTTAGAACACAGGTGTCTAAGATATAGTATGAATGTTTTGTAAACATACATGAAAACATGTTGTATTGCAAACATGTTTTCATGATATTCTGTAAATATGAAAGTCGTTATGCATGAGTGACATTTTATAAGTTTTTCTCATTCTATAAGTAATCTTTGAAGTATATTTATATGGTTCACAGTCTTTATATGTTTATCGTATGCATGTAAACATGAAAGCATGAATACTTGAAAATATACCTACATGCATACTTGGATTTGTGTTTTCATGATTTTGTTATCTTTATATCTATGCGTCTGTTTGAATTGACAGATGATATAGTTAAATGTCTTGATATTAAGCTGTTAAAAGGATTGTGAAAATTTTTATATATATGCTGTTATATTTGCATTTTTATCCATAACTTTTCGGAAAACATGTTTGCATGATTACATGTCAATTTGCAAACATGTAATTTAGCGCACAAGTAAATATTAAATATGAAAACATGAACTATAGTAAACATGTAGACATGTTTATTCTTCGATGCATGCAATATTATTCTATTATTTAGCCTCATATTTTGATCGGATTCATTTTGTTTTTGTCTGCAACTTCTGAAATGATGTGAGAATAAACTAGCAAAAATATATAATATTATAAAATAAGGTATGGCTGTACAAAATGAATATTTAATTGTTTACAACTGTTAAAAAGTCGCCATTTATCGAACTTTTTTGCCGAAGAATTTGGTGGAATGGAAAATAGTTAGTACTTTTGCACTCGCTTTTGAGAAATCAAGCATTACTCGAAGCAATATAAAGAAAGAGTTCT
>NZ_JBQKHJ010000074.1:0-929 GCF_052118345.1 Prevotella sp. LCP21S3_D2
TGTGACGGCGTGCCTTTTGCATAATGATCCTACGAGTTACCGTCACTGGCGAGGTTGAGTGTCATGAGACACGTAGCCGCAGTGAAAGCGAGCCTGAACAGGGCGCACAGTCAGTGGGGGTAGACGCGAAACCAAGTGATCTACACTTGGCCAGGATGAAGTCCCGGTAACACGGGATGGAGGTCCGCACCAATAAGCGTTGAAAAGCTTCTGGATGAGCCGAGTGTAGGAGTGAAAGGCCAATCAAACTTGGAGATAGCTCGTACTCCCCGAAAGGCATTTAGGTGCCGCGTCGGATGGTCACCGTGAGAGGTAGAGCGACCGATAGGACAAGAGGGCTTCACCGCCTATCGAGTCCTGACGAACTCCGAATGCTCACGGTCTGCAGTCCGGCAGTAAGGGGGCGGGTGCTAAGGTCCGTCCCCGAGAGGAGAAGAATCCAGACCGCCGTCTAAGGTCCCGGAGTTCTGCCTGAGTTAGTCTAACGAAGTCTGGTCCCTATGACAGCTAGGATGTTGGCTTGGAAGCAGCCATTCATTCAAAGAGTGCGTAACAGCTCACTAGTCGAGGGTCCGGGCATGGATAATAATCGGGTATAAGGCAGACACCGAAGGCGCGGGATAGCAATTATGAAAGTATCGGTAGGGGAGCATACTCACAGCGTCGAATGGTGTACGTAAGTTATCCTGGAGCGGTGAGTAAAGCAAATGTAGGAATAAGTAACGATAAGGAGGGTTAGATTCCCTCCCGCTGTAAGACCAAGGTTTCCCGGGCAATGCCAATCAGCCCGGGGTCAGTCGGGTCCTAAGTCTAAGCCGAACGGCGATGGCGATGGCAGAGACGGTTAATATTCCGTCACTGCCGCATGGGGCGACGTGGAGACGGAGCAGTGAAACCACCGCGGGGCGACGGAAGTCCCCGTTGAAGAG
>NZ_JBQKHJ010000075.1:0-862 GCF_052118345.1 Prevotella sp. LCP21S3_D2
TGGTGTGCACAAATCGGACAAAATTCACGCTCATACTATCATGATGCATAGTGTTCAAGCTCTTTACTGCAATTGAGATTGTCATTGAGATTGCTTGCGGATTTTAGGTATATGAACTCCAAAAGCAACTTGGGGTGACACAAACGAAGCAGATGGAGCGTTTCTATGATAACATTAACGAGGATGTGGAGGTAAGGCATAAAAGTAATCCTGGTTATGTGACAGCAGTTTCTATAGCAGCTATAGTTATTATAGTAATACTCATGTTATTGCCGGAAAGTCAGAGAAAATTTAGTTTCGGATTTTCTACTATTACTGCCATTATAACGCTTTTTCTAATATACTATAAACATTCTACAGATGACCTGAAGGTAACTTGTCAAAAATCTCGTTTGTTTGCGCCAGAACAATTTGAGGAATGTTTTGATGAAATCATTCAAGAGTCTTTAAAGGGGAACCAAGCATCTCTTATCCCAAAATGGATAAGTAAGTTTACTTCTCCAATGTATGACAAGCTGATTATTGTGATAGACAATCTTGATAGATGTACAGCTCAACAGGCTCAAGATATGTTGACGACAATTAAGTCTTTCTTGGGCAAGCATCCTAAGGTAGTATTTATTATACCTCTGGCTGTAAACTCTCTAAAACATCACCTAGTTAAGTCGTCTTGTGGCGAAGAGAATGAAACGGAAGCCAATGAGTATCTGAGAAAGTTTTTCAATGTCTCATTGTGGATAAAGCCTTTTCAGTAAGCGTCCAAAAACGGATTTGGTGATTTGAGAAAGAAGATGTAACTTTGTCGCCAGTAATTTTAAACGTAAGTAAAATGTACAGCGACAAAGACTTTCAGACATTCTGG
>NZ_JBQKHJ010000076.1:0-841 GCF_052118345.1 Prevotella sp. LCP21S3_D2
CCAACAGCGGGCATCCATCGTTTACCGTGCGGACTACCAGGGTATCTAATCCTGTTCGATACCCGCACTTTCGAGCTTCAGCGTCAGTTGCGCTCCAGTGAGCTGCCTTCGCAATCGGAGTTCTTCGTGATATCTAAGCATTTCACCGCTACACCACGAATTCCGCCCACTTTGTGCGTACTCAAGGAAACCAGTTCGCGCTGCAGTGCAGACGTTGAGCGTCTACATTTCACAACACGCTTAATCTCCGGCCTACGCTCCCTTTAAACCCAATAAATCCGGATAACGCCCGGACCTTCCGTATTACCGCGGCTGCTGGCACGGAATTAGCCGGTCCTTATTCATAAGGTACATGCAAAAAGTCTCACGAGACTCACTTTATTCCCTTATAAAAGCAGTTTACAACCCATAGGGCCGTCGTCCTGCACGCTACTTGGCTGGTTCAGGCTCTCGCCCATTGACCAATATTCCTCACTGCTGCCTCCCGTAGGAGTTTGGACCGTGTCTCAGTTCCAATGTGGGGGACCTTCCTCTCAGAACCCCTACTGATCGTTGCCTTGGTGGGCCGTTACCCCGCCAACAAGCTAATCAGACGCATCCCCATCCATCACCGATAAATCTTTAATCCCTTTCAGATGTCTTCTAGGGATATCATCGGGTATTAGTCTTACTTTCGCAAGGTTATCCCCAAGTGGTGGGCAGGTTGGATACGCGTTACTCACCCGTGCGCCGGTCGACGCCCATCAAAAGCAAGCTTTCGATGTCGTTTCCCCTCGACTTGCATGTGTTAAGCCTGTAGCTAGCGTTCATCCTGAGCCAGGATCAAACTCTCCATTGTAAA
>NZ_JBQKHJ010000077.1:0-834 GCF_052118345.1 Prevotella sp. LCP21S3_D2
TAAAAAAGATATTGCCAAGGCAATAAATGTAGATTTATCCACCATTTATCGCGAATTAAAGCGAAATAGTGGTAGTCGTAACCATTACAACTGGGAAACAGCAGAAGCCAATGCCCGCCGCAAAAAGCGCAGAACTCCAGGCAATCGTCGCATCTCCCAAGAAGTAAGGGAAGAGGCTTTGCGCCTACTAAAAGAGAAGCAATGGTCCCCAGAACAGATATCTGGCTACCTTGCCAAAGAAGGCAAGCGCATCTCTACGGAGAGTATCTATCGCATCATCAGGAAAGACAAAAAAGAGGGAGGCTCTTTATATAAAAATTGCCGTCACAGATTGAAGCATCGTGCAAGACCTGTAGGTGGCAAACGTATTGTCATACCTAATCGTGTGAGTATCAGTGAAAGACCCAAAGAGGTTGATGGAGTGCGATTTGGTGATTTTGAGATGGATACAATCGTTGGAAAGGGTAATTGTGGAGCAATTGTCACATTGGTTGAAAAGCAAACAAATATGTTGTTTATGAGAAAGTTGAAGCACGGAAAGAATGCTAAGAAATTGGCAGAGACTGTAAAGCAGCTACTTATGCCATTCAAGGGAAAAATAAAGACCATAACAACAGACAATGGGGTGGAATTTGCGGCACATGAGATAATCAGTAAATCTCTTGGTGTACCAGTGTATTTTGCTGATCCATATTCCTCATGGCAAAAGGGTGCTATTGAGAATGCAAACGGACTCGTTAGGCAGTACATTCCTAAGTCTGCTGCGTTTTCAAACTTCAGTCAGCAGAAAATAACAAAGTTTACGGCAAAAATTAATGAGAGACCAAGAAAGAA
>NZ_JBQKHJ010000078.1:0-820 GCF_052118345.1 Prevotella sp. LCP21S3_D2
TCCAAAACGCCTGTTCCAATCGGGTATTTACCAGATAACGATCATTTACGAGTTTAAGCACATTGTCTTTCGACAGAATATTAGTATGGTAATTTCCCAAACTTGCCATCAGCGAGATAGACGTATCCGTGCTACGGAAATTCTTGCTGGCATTGAGAGTGAGCGACTTGTCGAGCATGGTATTTTTCTTCTTGGACACCTTGTTGTAGACATCCCCATCCGATACGCTCGTTTGGCTCATCGAGTTGGTTTGCGAGCGAGTTATCAAGCCCATAAGCGAAGCAAAGACGCCATCCATTGTATTGTGGAAGTCGAGATGGCCGCTTGCAAAGAGAGAGTTTCGATTGGTCAAGCTACCAGTGCCCTTGGTCGTCGCATCCTTGTAAGTGTAGAATATCGGTGAGGTAACAAAGTTGGATATGTCACCGAAATTGCATCGGGAACCTCCTCTCAACCTAAACTTCAGTCCCTTAGTCACTTTCCATGCGAGGGTGGTGTTGACATTGGCATAGGTGTCATCATGACGAAAATCCTTGTCCTCTCCCACATTCTCGAAATGCATGTTGAGCAGAGACAACGGAACTCTCACCTCCCAGGTAAGCCGGTTCCAAGCCATCTGGAAGTAAGGCTCAACGCTTGTATTGAGCATATAGCCCTGAAAAGTGTTGGCTAGCTTCTCCTCGGAACGAAGTCGGGATAAACGAATCTTATTGTAATAAGACTCGAAGTTTACCTTGACGCCCATTTGTACGAGTCTGCCGAGTTGCCATCCGAAAGAGGTATGCTCGTCGGTCTGGAAGGCAGTCTCGTTGAGGCTTTG
>NZ_JBQKHJ010000079.1:0-803 GCF_052118345.1 Prevotella sp. LCP21S3_D2
GCATGAGCTTATTCTAATGGGTGCAAGTCCCTAACAAGCCCTAATAGCGGGAATTGTATAGCCAATCGCAAGGGTGTCCACTGCGAGGTGGAATCTGAAAGAAGCTGGCGGCAAACATCTGACCTAACGTACAGAAACTTCATATAAGGCATTTGACCATGGATGAGATTGCCACACAAATCAAAGTCCTATAGCTATTCGGAATGGTTGGTGTAAATGAAGTGGGTATAAGATGGAAAGAATAAGCCCTTATCCGAGGAGGTCTCCCGGACATGGCGATTAGTTGCCTTTACGAAAGTCATGGAGTAAAGCTTGCCGTGAGAAGTCAGCAGATGCCATAGTAGTGGAGTTCTCGATAACGCTCCATGAAGGGCAGAACCTATAAATTAAACGATAGTAATTGAAACGTACCTTATGAAGGAAAGAATGCAGAAAACATTGGCAGAAGTCAAGGGCTGCCCACAGAAAGACAGGACGGAATCCGAAGGATATGTGGGAGCGCAGACCTTCATGTGGATATGTGAAGACAACATCGTGGAAGTACCATTCGACGAGGAACACCTGTTGGAGCGCATCATCAGTCCTGATAACCTACTCAAAGCCTACAAGGCTGTGCAGCGTAACAGGGGCTGTAGCGGTATCGACAAGATGTCATGTGAGCAAATGCCCCCTTGGCTCTTGGCTAACAAGGATGCCCTAATCCGTTCCTTGCTTGACGGTTCATACCGTCCGAACCCAGTAAAAAGGGTAGAGATACCCAAAGACAATGGCAAGATGCGCCTGTTGGGCATCCCCACGGTCAT
>NZ_JBQKHJ010000080.1:0-794 GCF_052118345.1 Prevotella sp. LCP21S3_D2
TATTAGTTAATTATACTTAAATACGAATTATGCTCTAATCTGCTTTATAACAGGCGATTCCAATACTATCATCACGGTCTTCCAATCCATCTTATAGGTAGGAACTCCTTCTCGAAGTACAACTTTCTTAAATCGATATTCATTGCTGAAAGTACGTTCGTGAAGGTCATAGACATGATGCTTATATTGAAACAACCTTATCGTTCGTCGGTCACGAGACATATAAATATAGATGTCACCATTGAGAGGGTCACGATGATATATATTACGTATGATCTCAGAGAGACGAGGCCCCTTGTACCTCATATCATGAAGCATGGGTAAGTAGTAGAAGTTGTCAAGACCTGAGAGCCTTAGCATAATCCCTCCAATCTAGACACTAAGTCCTTCATGCCGGCATAGTCAAGCCCACCCTTCTTGACAAACAAACCATCCGTCGTTTGGATGGTAATGAGTATGCCACCCTTCGACTTCTTTTTTTGGGGCTTGGATGCTGGCTGAGATGGGACTTCAACATCATCTGTCTCTTCATCTGTAGGTGCTCCTTCTATTTCAACAGGGATAACAGTATCCTTGGCATGCTTCTTGAACCACGCATAGAATTGCTTGTATGGAACACCTTGGTTAATACAAAAGGAATTAATTGAAATTCCATGTGGCTCCCCTTCCGTCTTGTAGCGGAACCAGAATGTCTGAAAGTCTTTGTCGCTGTACATTTTACTTACGTTTAAAATTACTGGCGACAAAGTTACATCTTCTTTCTCAAATCACCAAATCCGTTTTTGGACGCTTAC
>NZ_JBQKHJ010000081.1:0-783 GCF_052118345.1 Prevotella sp. LCP21S3_D2
GCAAGTGGGTACACCCCGAACCGAACTTTAATTAGCAAGATTTTCAAAGATCTCTCGTGCTTACAGCGTATAGCTGCTTAGCACATTATTGAATTATTAACGAACTATTGATATTATAAAGGTATAACCAAAAAGAAAGAATAAGATGGCAAATAAAATGTCTATATGTATTATCAAATACACCTATACTCGATACGCAGGGGTGGATATCGAAAAATGTACTCGGGGACTATTCGAGTATGTGAAGGAAGAGTTTGGGGAGTTTCAACCACAAATGTCAGAGCCTGGAACTATACCTGATATGCCAGACTATCTGGACATCGTGCTCTGCAAAAAGGACGGAAGTATCTTCTACGAAATGGATATCCAAAGACGTGCCATCAACATCCCACTCGACTTTCAGATGGAAGGATTGGTCCTGGAAATCAATATCACCAACTGCGATGGTACAAAATTCAAGAAGAAACACCAATTCTTAAAATAACCATCCCATGACATACGAAGAATTCAAGCAATTGGCTGAGCATCCACAGCATCGGGATGTTCCTGCCATCTTCAAGCTCGAAGTTTTAGAAAACGGAAGAGCTGGAGGAGAAGAAGCGTTCACATTATCCGAAATACAAGGTGAACACCTATTGTCCGCAAGCCTTCACCACAACCTTGGAGGAGGCTGAGAGACTGATGCACCAGGATGTCCAGTACCGCAAAAAGATGAAGGAGGAAGACGACTATCCGCTGGATACCTTCTGCTATTATATCTCGGAGATTCCGCTGGGACTGTTG
>NZ_JBQKHJ010000082.1:0-769 GCF_052118345.1 Prevotella sp. LCP21S3_D2
AGGTCAGCGGCCAAGCGAAAGCATTAAGCATCCCACCTGGGGAGTACGCCGGCAACGGTGAAACTCAAAGGAATTGACGGGGGCCCGCACAAGCGGAGGAACATGTGGTTTAATTCGATGATACGCGAGGAACCTTACCCGGGCTTGAATTGCAGAGGAAGGATTTGGAGACAATGACGCCCTTCGGGGCCTCTGTGAAGGTGCTGCATGGTTGTCGTCAGCTCGTGCCGTGAGGTGTCGGCTTAAGTGCCATAACGAGCGCAACCCCTCTCCTTAGTTGCCATCAGGTCATGCTGGGCACTCTGGGGACACTGCCACCGTAAGGTGTGAGGAAGGTGGGGATGACGTCAAATCAGCACGGCCCTTACGTCCGGGGCTACACACGTGTTACAATGGCAGGTACAGAGAGACGGTCCCTTGCAAAAGGGATCAAATCCTCAAAGCCTGTCTCAGTTCGGACTGGGGTCTGCAACCCGACCCCACGAAGCTGGATTCGCTAGTAATCGCGCATCAGCCATGGCGCGGTGAATACGTTCCCGGGCCTTGTACACACCGCCCGTCAAGCCATGAAAGCCGGGGGCGCCTAAAGTCCGTGACCGTAAGGAGCGGCCTAGGGCGAAACTGGTAATTGGGGCTAAGTCGTAACAAGGTAGCCGTACCGGAAGGTGCGGCTGGAACACCTCCTTTCTGGAGAGACGAATTTCCTGTGAAGATTTAGGAACAGGACTTAAAAGTTCGCTTCTCTTCTTGTACGCACCATCTGTTTAAT
>NZ_JBQKHJ010000083.1:0-758 GCF_052118345.1 Prevotella sp. LCP21S3_D2
AAATTGCAACACTAAGATAGGTGAAAAATCTGACATGGCAAAATCCTGAGCAACTTTTTGTTGCTCAGGAACTTATAAATAAAGTTAAATCAAAGTGTTGCGGAATTAAGGATATATAAACATTCTACGGAAGGAATCATTAGCATACTTCCAGGCATCATAAGTAATAAACTTATAGTTCTTACCCGATTTTTGAGCGCATTCATTCTCCAGTGTCTTTATAATGGTAGACTTACCTGTACCCCAGTCTCCATATAAGCCTATCGTAAAGGACTTATCATCTGGCACTCGCTCTATGCAATCAGCCAAAGCATCAGCATATACTTCTGTATTCAACAAATCAGAAGGAGCTGTACCATCATCCAGTTTCTGGAGGACTTTCTCTTCATCTATTATAAATTTTCGTGCTTCCATATATTTTTACTTTTATAAAGTAACATCCATCGTACCATCCGTTGAGCCTCCATCAATAATGAGGTACTCCACATTAGAGTACGTTTGGTTAATGACAGAGAGATTCATTTTCTCTATGTCGTTGACGGCATTATAGCATACGTAAATCACCGTTAGAACGTAACTACTGATTTTCAGCAGTTAGCACATCCAACATTTTTCAAAAAAAGCATATTATTAATTGGTATAGCCAAAGCTGCCTATTAGGCAGCCTTGACATTCACCTTTTTGTTCGAGTTATAATTACATGGGATTAGGGACATGAAGTCTTGCTCCCCCTCCATCAGTCGGGTGAGTATATCTTC
>NZ_JBQKHJ010000084.1:0-732 GCF_052118345.1 Prevotella sp. LCP21S3_D2
CCTTCTCAAGATATCAGGCAAATGCGTCCGTATGGACAGTAAGCTTATCGGTAGCAATATCGCTCGCCAGTCTCGCTATGAACTGATACATACAACTCTGGTCAAGTTCCTCAAGACATGCACGCTTACCCATCTCTCCCCAGAGCAGGAAGAACGGGCAAAGGAATACTTGAAAGAGGATTCCTCCAAGACAGTTTACCGCTCTGACTCTGATACGCTTCAGAGCAATCTTGCCAGAATTGGTAATTTCATCATGGAGATGCTGGCAGTTTTTCCAGCTACTTCTCCTGCACATGATCTTCTTCTGCGTCTGTTTGAAGAACAGTATGTCGTAATGGACGGAAAGGCTGTACTTCGAGACAAGAAGGAGGTAAAGGCAGACAGTCTTCAGAATCCTAACGATCCTGATGCAACCTATCGTGCCAAGAACGACCAGAAGGTGCAAGGCTATGTGACCAACATCACAGAGACTGTAGAGGAAGGCAAGCCTAACATCATCACTTCCGTTCAGGTTGAAACTGCAGTATTTGCAGACTGCCATTTCCTTCAGGAGGCTGTGGAAAACAGTGAACGTGTCACGGATTCTACGATTGAAGACCTGTATGCAGATGGTGCCTATCAAAGTCCAGACAATCGAGAGTTTGCAAAGAACCACAATGCCATGCAGCTCAAGACTGGCAAGATGCAAGGTGGATGCAGATGGGAACTGATACCACATGACGAGGATGGTCT
>NZ_JBQKHJ010000085.1:0-723 GCF_052118345.1 Prevotella sp. LCP21S3_D2
TGTAGCAGTTCCCCAAAGTGGACACAAAAAATGATTATTAATTATTTATATTTTTAAAAGTACACATATCTATCAAATTTCGTTCCTTTTCATTTGCAAAAGTAGACAATCTCATCCATATTTGCAAGTTTTTCTTTATAAAAGTGAACATTATTCTTTATTTTTCTCATTTCCAGCCATTTTCTTCCGTTCTGTGACGAACTTCGGTGTTGCATTAGCCTCTCGCTTCCCAAAAGTGTCCTTTCTTGGAAGCTCCCCTTTATAAAACCTCTTCCTGTAATTATTTGGCGTATCATAGCCGATAGCATAACATGGTCTTTTCTCATTGTAATAATCCACGTATGCGTCCAAGGCCTCCTCGAACTCCTCTCTTGAATTACATGTCTCAATCTTGAAGTCTATGAACAATTCCTCTTTTATCCATCCGTTGAGGGATTCGTTCACAGGGTTGTCTGTAGGCTTTCCTGCCCTGGACATAGACCTCACAATCAACGTGTCCTTTATCAGCTCATTATAGGCGAGTGAAGCATACACGCTACCTTGGTCCGTATGAAGAACAGTTGGCTCATCTGTGCCCTTCAACAGGTTGATGACATCATTTAGCCCATCAATGTACTGGTCTCTATGTCCACGTCTCTCAGCCACATGCCACGTTAGGATTTCTTTCGTAAAGACATCGAAATACATGGTCAACTCAAAGAAGAACCAAGAGTATTTGATGAC
>NZ_JBQKHJ010000086.1:0-686 GCF_052118345.1 Prevotella sp. LCP21S3_D2
CCACTTCATACTTTCTCATACTTGCTCACACTTTCTCATACTTTCTCATACTTTCTCATACTTGGAAGCCTATGGTTCGCCGAGAAAATAGATAATATAGGAAATTTGCATCGGAGTGAATTCCTTGCTGTTCTTGTCGTATCCGCTTTCATGAAGCTTCTTCAGAAGGTCGGGATTGCGACAAATCCAACGCATCAGATGAGCACTTGCCACCACCGGTGACGAATCGGGGAAATAGAGCAGAGCCAGTTCCTGCTTCGTATAGCTTTTTATATCCATATAGCTTTTGATGTTTAAGTATTATCCTTACGGGTTGAAAGTAACATACTTACGGGTTGAAAGTAAGATACTTAGTCCTCGAAAGTATCCGTAGGATTGACGGCAGCATCGCTGTTCAGCTCGATAGGTTCCTTCTCTATGACCATATCTTCCTTCTTCACATGGTCGAAGTCGAGCTGGAACATGTTGGTAGGTTTGAGGAAATCGGCGAGTGGATGGCTCTCCGAAGATTTGATGCAAGGGAAGTACGATGGCATCGTGGCTGTCCCATTCATGCTTTTGTTTGGTTCTTTTTCCATTTTGTTTAAAAATTGCAGTTGTTAATATTCTATTTTGTTGTTTGCAACGTACTCTACGAAAGAGTGTGGGTGAACACTTGGCGATGAAGTTGGTGAAGGGTGAACCCC
>NZ_JBQKHJ010000087.1:0-679 GCF_052118345.1 Prevotella sp. LCP21S3_D2
GCAACACAAACGTGCGCTTCAACCAAAGAGAGACTTTGGAAAGAATCTTCAAGCGACTGGAGGCATCAGAAGTATATATATCCCGTGCCCGCATGGATTGCGGCTCATGCTCGGAGGAAATCGTAGATATGGTAGAGGCTCATTGCAGGCATTTTTATATTCGTGCCAACAGATGCTCTTCCTTCTACGATTCCATGTTTGCCTTGACTGGATGGAAAACTGTTGAAATCAACGGTATTGAATTTGAGCTGAATTCCATCCTTGTTGAGAAATGGAAAGGAAAACCGTATCGTCTTGTCATACAGAGACAAAGGCGAATAGATGGAGACCTTGACATTTGGGAAGGCGAATATACCTACAGATGTATACTGACTAACGATTACAAGTCGAGTGCAAGAGACATCGTGGAATTCTACAATCTTCGTGGTGGCAAGGAACGCATCTTCGATGACATGAACAATGGCTTTGGCTGGAATCGATTGCCAAAATCGTTCATGGCACAGAATACTGTATTCCTGCTTATGACAGCTCTCATCAGAAACTTCTACAAAGCTATTATGCAGAGATTGAAAACCCATGAATTTGGATTGCGTGCCACCAGCAGAATCAAGACCTTTGTTTTCAAGTTCATCTCTGTTCCTGCGAAATGGATTAAGACATCACGTAGGCATGTATTGAA
>NZ_JBQKHJ010000089.1:0-661 GCF_052118345.1 Prevotella sp. LCP21S3_D2
CAGGAAATATACTTTCTCCGTATTGTTCTCCAGTTTTATCTTTCCCATCAAAGAATTAGAATATACTGCCGCCTGCACCTTCTCAGAGAAGTCTTGATACTGGTTGTCATCTACGAAGATACTGGAGTTTTTCTGGTTTTGGTAGTGCAGGTCATCACCGGCATAGCGCAAATTGAGAGTAAGCGTTCGTTTGTCCTTCAGCTTGAAGAGAGAGTTGAAAGCTCCTTCTCCCGACTTGTTGTCTACGTATCGGCTCAAAGATACACTAGGAATATCTTGTGCAGAAAGGCTGATTCCATCCCATGTAAACGATGAGAAATCAGAAACTTGGTCGAGTCCGAAAGTCTGCGACGTATTATAAGTCAAGCCCGTGTCATTTGCCTTCATCGACAAAAGTTGCTGCGACTTTTTGTTGATTTGCATGGCGAAGACATCACTCTTCCACAGCGTCTGGTCATCATAGCCCAGTCCTTGCTGAAGATAGCCGATAGGCTTCAGCTTGCGGTTATTCCTGATTTTCAGGTTGAGCGCAGCCTTGTCGGAGAAGGAGACATTCTTCAAGGCTCTTATGGGTTGGTGGTTTTCGTAGACATTCACCGCCGCCACGTCGTCAGGGCGGATATTCTTGGTAGCCAAGGTATAGTTGCCCGACAGCATGTCC
>NZ_JBQKHJ010000090.1:0-632 GCF_052118345.1 Prevotella sp. LCP21S3_D2
ATGGGAAGGCAAGTGCTATCGTCTTGTCATTCAGAGACAAAAGCGCATGGATGGAGAGCTTGACTTGTGGGAAGGTGAATACACCTACAGATGCATTCTTACCAACGATTACGACTCATCAACAAGAGACATCGTCGAATTTTACAACAAGCGTGGGGGCAAAGAGCGTATATTCGATGATATGAACAACGGATTCGGTTGGAGCAGGCTCCCCAAGTCATTCATGGCGGAGAATACTGTCTTTCTTCTGCTTACTGCATTGATACACAATTTCTATAAGACCATCATGAGCAGGCTTGACACCAAGGCTTTTGGGCTCAAGGAAACGAGTCGCATAAAGGCTTTTGTCTTCAGCTTCATCTCCGTACCTGCCAAGTGGATCATGACAGCAAGGCAATACGTGCTGAATATCTATACTGAAAATCGGGCTTATGTAAGACCTTTCAAAACTGGATTCGGATAAAATCCGTTCCTTATGGTTTTAATCTGCGTATTACCTCAAGTCGCATCGTGGGGTAAGGGGATGGTGTGCACAAATCGGACAAAATTCACGCTCATACTATCATGATGCATAGTGTTCAAGCTCTTTACTGCAATTGAGATTGTCATTGAGATTGCTTGCGGATTTTAGG
>NZ_JBQKHJ010000091.1:0-628 GCF_052118345.1 Prevotella sp. LCP21S3_D2
GATTTTGTGTCTGCGACATTTCTGTTGTGCAAGAAATATGTACAATAAAATGAATTTTGTCGCTTTGCAAGCAAAATCCCACTAAACCCTATAGGTTGCGGATTTGAGGGTTAATAGATTGTTGTTCATCCATTAACCGGACTATCTGGAACATCTGTCGTTCCTTATCCTCTAAAAGACTGCGCACACTATCGATACGCTCTGCTGGATAGGTGACCTTGAAACGGCAGAGCATACTGTCCATTGCCATACGCCGTGCATGGTAATGCTCGATATCTTTATCGTTCCATTCCAGTATTGTTTCACCCAATAGAGAAAATTTTATCATTTGAATATTGATATTGTTTATTTCTTTTCGGAGCTCGTCTATTTTTTTATTGCCAAGTTCTAATGCTTCTATCTCCTGCCATTCATAGAGGCTATTATATGCCATACATCCGATAAGAATGGAGATAAGTATATATCCCAACCGTATTGCCTTATAGAAATTTCCTGACCGCTCCATTATTTTGATGACCCTAAAATCCGCAACTATCATCCAATACACGATTAAGGGTAGATTTATGAGTCGTTAGTAGCAGCTTTCAGTAAAAAGCAACAGCACAACATCAATATGTAGCCACCATCC
>NZ_JBQKHJ010000092.1:0-625 GCF_052118345.1 Prevotella sp. LCP21S3_D2
ACCCAGGGAGGAGGTAGTGACGTAGGCTTCTAAAAGCAGAGCCCCTTCGGGGGCTGTGTTTAAGCAGCAAAAGAATTAATCACTAATCACTAACAATTAATCACTAAAAAAGATGAAGAAGGACACTTGGAAAACTATCATTCAGATTGCGATATCAATCTTGACTGCGATTGCCACCACCTTGGGTGTGACCAGCTGTATGCCTTAAACGGCATCAGAAACAACAAACAGAAAGTGCCGGTAGGAGTAAATCCTATCGGCACTTTTTTTCCTTTTTTACCTTTAACAGGTCACGAGCATCGGGCAACTTCTGACCATTCAATTTTGCCATCCTTACCTCTTGCATCGCTCTTGTCAAAGATTCCTTGACATAAGCCTGCTGCTTTTCGGTCTTTGTCAAAACGGGGTCCTTCATTACCGATGTTGAAACTACACCGCGCAACATCTTCCCTCTATTCCTATTTTTCTGCCAGGGATAAATACTTTTTTGCATATATAATAAGGTATAATGGTTACGCGAATTCAACAAGCAAGTGCAAAATTACGAAATGTTTTTGTAAAAGCACTCCTTTGGTGTTGAGAAATTCAATTTCTTTCTTGGTCTCTCATTAATTTTTGCCGTAAA
>NZ_JBQKHJ010000093.1:0-594 GCF_052118345.1 Prevotella sp. LCP21S3_D2
TAGATTTATGAGTCGTTAGTAGCAGCTTTCAGTAAAAAGCAACAGCACAACATCAATATGTAGCCACCATCCCCTTACCCCACGATGCGACTTGAGGTAATACGCAGATTCTAACCGGAAAGAAAGGATTCTTATCCGAATTCTGTTTTGAAAGGTCTTGCATAAGCCCGGTTTTCTGTATAGATATTCAGCACGTATTGCCTTGCTGTCATGATCCACTTGGCAGGTACGGAGATGAAGCTGAAGACAAAAGCCTTTATGCGACTCGTTTCCTTGAGCCCGAAAGCCTTGGTGTCAAGCTTGCTAATGATGGTCTTATAGAAATTGTGTATCAATGCCGTAAGCAGAAGGAATACGGTGTTCTCTGACATGAACGACTTGGGGAGCCTGTTCCAGCCGAATCCGTTGTTCATATCATCGAATATACGCTCTTTGCCCCCACGCTTGTTGTAAAATTCGACGATGTCTCTTGTTGATGAGTCATAATCGTTGGTAAGAATGCATCTGTAGGTGTATTCACCTTCCCACAAGTCAAGCTCTCCATCCATGCGCTTTTGTCTCTGAATGACAAGACGATAGCACTTGCCTTCCCAT
>NZ_JBQKHJ010000094.1:0-580 GCF_052118345.1 Prevotella sp. LCP21S3_D2
TGGATTAAGACATCACGTAGGCATGTATTGAACATTTACTCAGACAACAATGCTTATGCCAACCTGTTCAAGACAGACTTTGGTTAAAGACCATGCTTTTCTGGTTAAACCGGCGTATTACCTCAAGTCGCTTTATGGGGTAAGGGAATTTTGTGTTTACGACGTTTCTGTTATGCCCAAGGAATATGTACAATAAAAGAATTTTTGTCGTTTTACAAGTAAATTCCCACGAAACCCTATAGGTTGCGGATTTGAGGCATTTCTTAAACTTTTGGGAGACGTAGTTGAAGAGGTGTGTCTTTCTCCCGCTGAAGCCTGTTTACCTCTTCCTTTCCCGATTGTACTTCTGAGCTTACACCTTATTATATATAGGGGAATGCTTGCCGCAATTCCCCTCCCTTTTCTCTTATGGAATGTGGAAGCCTACCCCCTTTAATGTCCGTTTTCAAAACTGATATTGCCCCCATGAGATAGGGGGAGAAGGTCGGTAAAAAACGTTGAAATAACGTTCTAATCCCAAAATTTACTATGTTTTTTGGGATTGTAATCCCAAAAATAGGTATAAATTTTGGGATTACGA
>NZ_JBQKHJ010000095.1:0-573 GCF_052118345.1 Prevotella sp. LCP21S3_D2
TATACATCTGTAGGTATATTCGCCTTCCCAAATGTCAAGGTCTCCATCTATTCGCCTTTGTCTCTGTATGACAAGACGATACGGTTTTCCTTTCCATTTCTCAACAAGGATAGAATTCAACTCAAACTCAATACCGTTGATTTCAACAGTTTTCCATCCAGTTAAGGCAAACATGGAATCGTAGAAAGAAGAGCATCTGTTGGCACGAATATAAAAATGCCTGCAATGAGCCTCTACCATATCTACGATTTCCTCCGAACATGAGCCGCAATCCATGCGGGCACGAGAAATATATATTTCCGAAGCCTCCAATCGCTTGAAGATTCTTTCCAAAGTCTCTCTTTGGTTGAAGCGCACGTTTGTGTTGCCGTCTCTATTTTCAATACCAACAATCATGTCGTTAATGACAGCTACGCCTGGACTATAGCCCAAGAACTTCTTGTAGGTTGGTTTTGCATCATACTTCTCTGTTTCAATGAACTGATGGTCAAAGTCAAAATCATACTCTTGACCGGATTTCAATTGACCAGTAGCAAGCAGGGCATTGACCAGTAAGCAGTTCATCTTGTCTGC
>NZ_JBQKHJ010000096.1:0-570 GCF_052118345.1 Prevotella sp. LCP21S3_D2
ATACTTCGCCTGCAACGCCTTCTTCGTGTAGAGGGGCTTCAGGTCCTTCGGTCCCAAGGCAAAAGGCTCGGCATCCCAACGGAAATAGGCATCCGGGTCGTAGGCAAGACCTGCGCATCGGGTGATGTCAACACACTGCTTGTCGGGAGCCATACCCAGGAGCTGGGTGTAGTAAGCCATCGCCTTCTGCAGCACGGCATCGAAGAGTTCCAGCACGCTGATGTCGTCGTCATCCACTGGACGGTAGGCGCAGAACACTCTGAATCCCCTGCCGCTCACGGTGATATACTCTACCATCGTATGACTGTCGCTTCTCACCAGTTGGATAAGCTGCTCCATATCTTCCTTCTTCACATGGTCGAAGTCGAGCTGGAACATGTAGGTAGGTTTGAGGAAGTCGGCAAGTTGTCTGCCGTAGCCGTCCATGAGTGCCGAAACCGTGATGGCAGGCATCTCAGGCTTGTACTGGTCGGCAAACTGCTTGCTGATGGCGAGACGCTTGCGGTAAGTCTCGGTCATCATTCGAAGCTCAGGGCTAGAGGTAATCACGCTCTTGAGATACAACCAGTC
>NZ_JBQKHJ010000097.1:0-562 GCF_052118345.1 Prevotella sp. LCP21S3_D2
GAAGGAGTTCCTACCTATAAGATGGATTGGAAGACCGTGATGATAGTATTGGAATCGCCTGTTATAAAGCAGATTAGAGCATAATTCGTATTTAAGTATAATTAACTAATAATCAGGCGGTTATGTGTTTTATAAATTTGCATAATTCAAATATTTTTTGTATCTTTGTACTAAAATACAAAGGTTATGGAACTAGACGAATTAGGCATAGATATAGAGGCACAAAACTGTCTCGATCAAATTCAGCAGGAGTCTCGGACTTCTGCTGACTATGACCCGTCCCAAGGTATGACAGGAGAAGAACTACATAACTTTTGTAAATTCTTGTATTCGCAGATTCAGTCCAAGGATGAGGAGATAAGCCGCCTTACTGCCAATATTAAAGAGTTGACGGATGAGGTTCGATTGTCTCGTCTTCAACAGCAAACATACAATGATGAAAACAAGGTGCTAAGTGCCAGCCATTCTCATAAGTTGGATGTTGTGCTTCAGCAATTACAAGAAACCAGGCAAGAGCTTACTGATACAAAGAGAAAGCTGAAAACTGCTGAGACCCTGTTGG
>NZ_JBQKHJ010000098.1:0-549 GCF_052118345.1 Prevotella sp. LCP21S3_D2
CGCATTGTCAAGTTTAATCAGGTGCGTATGCTCCCTAATAGACATAATATCAAGGTTGAGATTGTTTATGACTACGACGTACAGCACGCAGATGTTGATACGGACAAATGCGCAGCCATTGACCTTGGACTTGATAATCTCGCTACGATGGTGACTGAAGAAGGGTGTGTTATCTTCAGCGGAAAATATCTCAAATCATATAATCAATATTTTAACAAAACACTTTCTCACTTGCAGTCCATTAAAGACAAGCAAGGCATAAAGCGAAGCACAAGAAGAATCATTCGTATGTACGACAAGCGAGACCGCTACTTTGAGGATGCTTTCCAAAAGGTCAGCCGCCAGATTGTTGACATGCTTGTAGAGAAAAAGATAGGTAGGTTAATTGTAGGCTACAATGCCGGATGGAAACAGGAATCCGGCATGGGCAAGAGGAACAACCAGAAGTTTGTTCAGATGCCTTTTGCGAGATTAACCTCCTATCTAAGATACAAGTGCGAAATGGTTGGCATTGACTTCGTGGAACATGAAGAAAACTACACAAGTAAA
>NZ_JBQKHJ010000099.1:0-529 GCF_052118345.1 Prevotella sp. LCP21S3_D2
GAAGAGGCTGCCATGATGCCCTAAGAGGTGCTCAGAAAATAATCGATGATGGCTACATTTATGTGGTTGACCTCGACTTGGAGCGTTTCTTCGACACGGTGAGCCACAGTAAACTCATAGAAATCCTCAGCCGCACTATAAAGGACGGTAGGGTGATAAGCCTTATCCACAAATATCTCCGCAGTGGTGTGATGAGCAAAGGAATGTTCGAGGCAAGTGGGGAAGGCACTCCCCAAGGAGGACCGTTAAGTCCGCTTTTGAGCAACATCATGCTCAACGAGTTGGACAAGGAACTCACAAGCCGAGGTCTCCCTTTTGTCCGCTATGCCGATGACTCGATGATATTTTGTAAGTCCAAGCGTGCAGCCAAACGCGTGAAGGAATCTGTAACCCGCTTCATCGAAGGAAAACTTCATCTGAAGGTGAACAGGGACAAGACAGTTGTGTCCTATGTGCAAGGTGTGAAATACCTTGGTTACTCCTTTTATGTAATGAAAGGCAAATGCCAACTCACGGTACACCCAAAAGC
>NZ_JBQKHJ010000100.1:0-529 GCF_052118345.1 Prevotella sp. LCP21S3_D2
GGTAAGGTGGAATTTCTCTCTCTCTATCCAATGAACTTTATCGAGTTCGTGATGGCTATGGGGGAGAAGAATCTGGCGCAGCTGCTACTGACGAAGGATTGGAATATGATATCGATGTTTGCCCCCAAGTTTCAGGAACTCTTGAAGTATTATTACTACGTGGGAGGCATGCCTGAATCCGTATTGAGCTTTAGCCAGAATCGTGACTGGAAAGAGGTGAGAACCATACAGAAGGATATTCTGAGCTGTTATCAGAGAGATATGTCGAAGCATGCTCCATCAGAGATTATTCCCCGTATTACTGATTTGTGGAAATCCTTGCCAGCCCAGTTGAGTAAAGAGAACAGGAAGTTTATCTATGGAGTGGTGCGCGAGGGGGCAAGAGCTCGGGAGTATGAGTTGGCCTTGCAGTGGCTGCTGGATGCCGGACTGATATATAAGGTATATAATGTGAAAGCTCCCCGACTGCCACTTGCCAGTTATGAAGACCGGGCAGCCTTCAAGATTTTCGTCCTGGATGTCGGGCTTC
>NZ_JBQKHJ010000101.1:0-527 GCF_052118345.1 Prevotella sp. LCP21S3_D2
ATTGTTGATATCAAGGTGGTCGTAGAGACCTGCGAGGAACAGTATTACGAGAAGGTCTGTGAATGCGGTTGCGTAAACAACTGCGAAGCTCCCAACTGTCGTATCAAGTATGGTGACAACCTCCGTGCACTGGTGACATACCTTAATGTAGTGCAGTGTATTCCGTTCAAAAGGATTGCAGAACTTATATCCGACCTGTCCGGCCAGAATATAAGTGAGGGAACAGTGCAGAACATACTCAAAGAGAATAGCGGCAAGGCAGACTGTGCATATGAGGAAATACGCAAGAGGCTGGAAACAGCGTCTGTCGTAGGAGCCGATGAAACTGGTGCTACGGTAGGAAAGCATCTGCATTGGAACTGGATATTCCAGAACGACCTGCTTACATACGTGTTCCAGTCAGAATCGCGAGGTCAGAAGGCCATAGATTCCAAGTTTCCAAAGGGACTTCCCTATTCGACACTTGTGACTGACAGACATCAGAGCTACTTCAGGATGAATGTTAAGGACCATCAGGTCTGCCTGGC
>NZ_JBQKHJ010000102.1:0-511 GCF_052118345.1 Prevotella sp. LCP21S3_D2
GTACAAGTTGAACATACCACCGCGCTTGCGATAATGCGGCATCTGTGGCATGGCTTTATACTTCTCTGGGTGTTTCTTCCAATCCTTGATGCTCTTGCAGTATGCCTTCATGTTCTTATCCAGAACACGGAGTATCTGCTGTGAACACTGAGACTTCAATAATCTGTAATTACATTCACCTTCGAGGTTAGTAACACCCTTAATGAGCTTATCCATGTCGTTATACCACGTCCAAACACCGTCAGCATCGAGACGCTGACGGAACAGATAGAGAGCCTGGTTATATAGGTTGTTCGATATGCGGAACAACCTGTCTAACTCTTCTGTGTGGCGTATGTAGAACTTATAGACTAATCTCATTTTTTAAGTCTTCTTGTATTATTTCTAACTTGCGTTTTCCTCTCTTGCTGTACATCTTCATGGCGAAGCAGTGCAGCAAAGAAATTATCTCTTCAAAGATTTCGGCTTCGTCGGATTTGTCATCCGAATCATTAATCACAACTATCTCGCA
>NZ_JBQKHJ010000103.1:0-508 GCF_052118345.1 Prevotella sp. LCP21S3_D2
TATAATGTGAAAGCTCCCCGACTGCCACTTGCCAGTTATGAAGACCGGGCAGCCTTCAAGATTTTCGTCCTGGATGTCGGGCTTCTAGGTGCGATGTCTAATCTCAAGGCAACGACAATAGTGGACGGCAACAGTATTTTTACCGAGTTTAAAGGGGCGTTGACGGAACAGTATGTTTTGCAGCAGCTCGTTCTCAGGTATGAACCGTATTATTATGCCAAGTCCAACAGTACTCAGGAGATTGATTTTCTGCTCCAGGATGAGGAGGATGAGATTGTTCCGCTGGAGGTGAAAGCCGAGACGAATGTCAAAGCAAAGAGCCTGCGCCAGTTTGTTGCAGACAACCGGTCAAAGAAGGCCTATCGCATCTCCATGAATGATTATCAGCAAGAAGATAGGGTTACGAATGTACCGCTCTATGCGGTAAATGGTCTCGAATTTTAGCAATAGCACCGCCCTAACTATATAAAAATAGGTAGTTAGGGCGGTGCTATCGCACTTTTTAATG
>NZ_JBQKHJ010000104.1:0-508 GCF_052118345.1 Prevotella sp. LCP21S3_D2
CTCCGAAAACCGCTTGTTGGATATGTTGTCACAGATGGGTATGAAGGTAGCTCAGTCAACCTTGAACGGTTGGATGCAGCAAATCATGACTTATCTTCGTGAACGCTTGGGACCTGTGAAGCTTGAGCGTATCCGTCAGTGTGTCTATACCCAGAATGACGAGTCAAGAATCGTGGTTCGCAGTCGTGAGAGTAAGGAAGATAAGTTTAAGTACAATGTGGAGTACATCCATGCAGCCCTCTCCATGGAAGCCAAGCTTTGTGTGATGGAATATAAGGAGGGTAGCCGTAGTCACAGTGTGCAGGAAGATGCCATCTTCAAGGACTCTTGTATAAGGGTGTTTACTGCAGACAGAGCAGTCTTGTATGAGACAATTGAGAAGGATTTGGAGGAAATGGGACTGGTGCGTACAGCTTGCTGGTTCCATGCCCGCCATCGCTTCGTGGATGCTTATATCTCTGACCATCGTGTGCGTGTAATCATCTTGATGATGAACTACCTCTTCCAG
>NZ_JBQKHJ010000105.1:0-492 GCF_052118345.1 Prevotella sp. LCP21S3_D2
CTATACCTGATATGCCAGACTATCTGGACATCGTGCTCTGCAAAAAGGACGGAAGTATCTTCTACGAGATGGATATCCAAAGACGTGCCATCAACATCCCGCTCGACTTTCTGCTGGAAGGATTGGTCCTGGAAATCAATATCACCAACTGCGATGGTACTAAATTCAAGAAGAAACACCAATTCTTAAAATAACCATTCCATGACATACGAAGAATTCAAGCATTTGGCTGAGCATCCACAGCATCGGAATGTTCCTGCCATCTTCAAGCTCGAAGTTTTAGAAACAGAAGAGCTGGAGGAGAAAAAGCGTTCACATTATCCGAAATACAAGGTGAACACCTATTGTCCGCAAGCTTTCACCACAACTTTGGAGGAGGCAGAGAGACTGATGCACCAGGATGTCCAGTACCGCAAAAAGATGAAGGAGGAAGACGACTATCCGCTGGATACCTTCTGCTATTATATCTCGGAGATTCCGCTGGGACTGTTG
>NZ_JBQKHJ010000106.1:0-458 GCF_052118345.1 Prevotella sp. LCP21S3_D2
TGGAAGCCTGCCACAAGGCAAGAGGCTTCAAGAGCATCGGCTACCACTATTACATTACGAAGGATGGCGTGGTCTATCCCTGCCGTCCAGAAACCGAGGTGGGGGCTCACGTCTAGGCTTCTTGACACCTTTCATATCCTTATGCTCCTTTAACGTCTTAGCGATAGTGACAATCTTTTCCTCTGGGACATCCTCACCATTGTAATCCAAGTCATCGGCATTCTCCGTCTGCTGGCTACCATGATGATATTTACCAGACTCGGTATGCTGGCCATAGGCTGTAACCTGAAGATTTGCCTTCTGCTGTTCGCTGGCCTTCAGTTTTGCCTCTGGTGACATTGTTGAATCCGAGTTTGAGTTACTTGGCATTGTGGTTGTCGGATTATCCCCATCATTTATGCCTTTCAATTGATTTATCTCATTCTGCTTAGCTGCCAAGCGAGCATTGAAATCAGAAG
>NZ_JBQKHJ010000107.1:0-430 GCF_052118345.1 Prevotella sp. LCP21S3_D2
GAAGGTGAACAGGGACAAGACAGTTGTGTCCTATGTGCAAGGTGTGAAATACCTTGGTTACTCCTTTTATGTAATGAAAGGCAAATGCCAACTCACGGTACACCCAAAAGCCAAATCCAGGATGAAAGCCAAACTCAAGGAGTTGACTTCCCGAAGCAATGGTTGGGGATATGCCAAGAGAAAGCAAAAACTTGAAGAGTACATAAGGGGATGGGTAGGTTACTATCACCTTGCCAACATGAAACGTTTCCTCATGGAAACTGACGAGTGGCTAAGGCGACGGCTACGTATGTGTATATGGAAGTCGTGGAAGAGGGTAAAAACGAGAATTGCCAACTTGATAAAGTGTGGTATAGATAAGTACCAAGCTTACATGTGGGGCAATAGTCGTTTGGGGGATTGGCGCATAGCTGGCAGTTACATACTAAGT
>NZ_JBQKHJ010000108.1:0-427 GCF_052118345.1 Prevotella sp. LCP21S3_D2
ACGGAGACTGGTACAGTTTAATTATTCCGGCCATTATCCGCAAGGCGTGGTGAAGGGAATGAAACTGCCAAGCGGTGCTTTCGGATTTGATATGGATGAGCCGGAGGCTTTCGCCAAGGCTGCCAAGCTGCTGCTGAAAGAACCGGACAAGTACGGATTGCTGATGCTGGAACGCAGTGCACGACAAGGCGGACATGCGGTGTTCAAGCGAGAAATGGGCAAGACTATTCTTGAGAACCAGGTACGCATCTCCACGATGCTGGAGTGCGAAATGGATACTTCGGCGCATGACATCAACCGTGTCTATTTCACTACTACATCGGATGACGAAGATTTGCTCTTCCTTTCGCCACGACTCTTCAAGGATGAATATGATGAGGCTGCTGTGGCTGCTGAAGGGAAGGTTCTAGAAGAAAGAGAACGATAT
>NZ_JBQKHJ010000109.1:0-422 GCF_052118345.1 Prevotella sp. LCP21S3_D2
AAGGGGATGGTGGCTACATATTGATGTTGTGCTGTTGCTTTTTACTGAAAGCTACTACTAACGACTCATAAATCTACCCTTAATCGTGTATTGAATGATAGTTGCGGATTTTAGGATTTATAAATTTTACTATTTTATAGTGATTATTCTTTATCCTTGCTAAGGGAAGCATCGTGGCATCACCAAGTTTTTTTGGGGGTAGATTGTCTGAAAACCCATAGCAGCCAAAATGTCTCCTAATATTTCTTATTGTTAACACTTTATCTTTGGTTTTCTCTAAATATTTTCGTAACTTTATAGTTATCAAACACTTATCGCTTATGAAGTACATTAAAGGTGAAGATAGAAGACAATACGTATTGTTTCCGGCTTGTCTGGACGAGTACATCGAGCAGGATAATCCTGTTCGCTACATTGATGCG
>NZ_JBQKHJ010000110.1:0-421 GCF_052118345.1 Prevotella sp. LCP21S3_D2
GACGCTGATATAGAAATCTACCATAGTCTTGTTTCTAAGACTCAGTTCTTTATTACTTAGCGACTGGTGGGCTCTTAACATCATGCAGTCTTTGGTATCAATATCAATGAGTCCAATACCCATGATTTCGAGACCATGTTTAACAGACTGTGCACATCCAGACCAAAAACGACCGATATGTGGAGTTTTCTTGCCAGCTTTGCTGATGTAGTTGGGATCAATGGCAATAGCCCATCTTCCCTGTTTACCAAAGAAGCGCTTGGCAAGTGAGACATTAAGTTTGAGCCAATCAATGCACTTCGACTTTTTCAAGCCGAATGCGTTGCGATAGGTTTGCTCAACATGCGAGCCATACCTCCCCATTTGGGTGAAATTTATCTTTCTTGGTATTACCATGAACAAAATTATCACCTCGATGAGT
>NZ_JBQKHJ010000111.1:0-420 GCF_052118345.1 Prevotella sp. LCP21S3_D2
TCCTTATAGTTATGATGAAGCCTTCATCTTCTATTCCAAGGATTACCGCAAGGTTAAAATATTACATTATGATATCAATGGTTTTGTCTTATACCAGAAGTGGTTTGATGACGGTAAGTTTCTCAAGCCTCGTTTCTTGGAGGCAGCTCGCTGTCGTAAGATAAGCCGTGAGACATTGATACTGTTGCTATCAACATCCGTACAAACGGAAATCATCTTATGAATACTGATATTAAGAGTTTGATACCATCCATGCATGCAGAACTGAAGCGTATGCAATCTCGTGTTGCAGAGCTTCAAGTCTCATTACAGCAAGGTTCATCTGATGAAAAGGCGATTCGAGAGGAAATTTCTCGAATGAATCTGCGTCAGGTTGAAATCATGGATGCGATGGTAGAGATACAAGAGTATATTTTGGGC
>NZ_JBQKHJ010000112.1:0-398 GCF_052118345.1 Prevotella sp. LCP21S3_D2
CAACAGCGACTTCAGCGAGCCGTTCGACCCCTTGGACGATTACCTGCGCAGTCTGCCGAAATGGAAGAAGGGAGAGGATCCCGACTACATCGACCAGCTCGCCGACCGCATCGAGGTGGAGAACCTGCCCGACTACGAGCATACGCAGAGCCTCTTCCGCTATTTCTTCAAGAAGTGGCTGGTGGCAATGGTGGTGGCGTGGGTAACGCTGAAGGTGGTGAACCAGATGATACTCATCTTCGTGGGCAAGGGCGGCATCTTCAAGACCACGTTCTTCCACATGCTGCTGCCCCCACAGTTGCGCCAGTACTTCCTCAACGACTCGACGGGAGCCTATACCGACAAGGACTTCATGGAGGCTTTCAGCAGCAAGGCTCTGCTCTGTCTCGACGAGTTTG
>NZ_JBQKHJ010000113.1:0-374 GCF_052118345.1 Prevotella sp. LCP21S3_D2
ACTTTACCTTTAAAATAAACAGTTTCAAAACCACTGCAACCATAGAAGCAATTTTTACCCAATGAAGTAACAGAAGAAGGGAGGGTGATGGAGGTTAAACCACTGCAATCAGAGAAGCAATACTCACCCAATGAAGTAACAGAAGAAGGGAGGGTGATGGAGGTTAAACCAAAGCAACGATAGAAGCAATAATCACCCAAGGAAGTAACAGAAGAAGGGAGGGTGATGGAGGTTAAACCAATGCAATCATCGAAGCAATGATCACCCAATGAAGTAACAGAAGAAGGGAGGGTGATGGAGGTTAAACCACTGCAATCATAGAAGCAATAATCACCCAATGAAGTAACAGAAGAAGGGATGGTGATGGAGGTTAA
>NZ_JBQKHJ010000114.1:0-370 GCF_052118345.1 Prevotella sp. LCP21S3_D2
CAAGGAACTGACACAGGAAAACATCTCATATACTTCCGATAAGGGCAAGACCTATGATTTCAATACGGCAGACAAGCTCAACGCCTTGCTTATAAAAGCCTTGGTTTCCACTGGTGAACTGAATGAGGTGGAAACCTACGATGTTGATTTCGACCATCAGTTCCTTGAAACAGAGAAGTATGATGCAAAACCGACATACAAGAAGTTCCTCGGCTACAGACCTGGCGTATATGTCATCGGTGACATGATTGTCTATGTCGAGAACAGCGATGGCAACACAAATGTGCGCTTTTATCAGGCTGAGACCCACAAGAGATTCTTTGCCCTACTGGAAGCCAACAGCATCCGTGTGAATCGCTTCAGAGCCGAC
>NZ_JBQKHJ010000115.1:0-370 GCF_052118345.1 Prevotella sp. LCP21S3_D2
CGTGTTTGCCGAGGCAGTGGCACTGGGTCAGGAGGTGATGAGCCATCCTAAGGGCGAGCCCCTGGAGTGGACATACTGGTTGACGAGGGACGACATCGAGCTGATGCGCTGCCACAACCGCCTCTTCATGGTAGCCAACTATGCCGAGGAGCAGATACTCCGTTACTACCGGGTGCCGGAGCCAGATACGCCGCTACAGTTCATCAAGTTCCGCTACAGTGCCGAGATACTGGAGAGGATAGGTGTCAACCCTGCCCTTCGCCAGAACCTGAACAACCAGAACATCGGTAACGTGATGAAGCGTCTTGGATTCAAGAAGATTCACAAGAAGAACGGCAACGGCTGGGCGGTCATAGAGAAGGAAGGTAGC
>NZ_JBQKHJ010000116.1:0-365 GCF_052118345.1 Prevotella sp. LCP21S3_D2
GTGGCAGGCTTCCAATGCTTCTACCGGGAAGTCCTGGTTAACACGTGTGGCACTGCAATGTACCACGATCAGATTGATTTTTCTTTGATTCTTCATAGGATTCTTTGGATTATTAAAATGTTTAATTTCCCACACGGATCTCACAGATCTCACAGATTTTGACTCCTATGGAATCTTTCCTGTGAGGCTTGGTGAGTACCGTTGCTTGCAACGAAAAAGAATCCGTGAGATCCGTGAGATCCGTGTGGGAGACCAAGAAGGAAGCGGGCAGGATGAGCAAGCATCCGTTCAGGGCGATGATTTGACAATGTTGAATTTCATTCCTGATGTGCCCTCGGATTACTCCGGACTGCATCCTGCCGATG
>NZ_JBQKHJ010000117.1:0-362 GCF_052118345.1 Prevotella sp. LCP21S3_D2
CAGTACTAATGTGGTACGCACCTTAAAGGTGGCTGGCCACATGAATGAGGATTCAGTCAAGCATGTCTAAGAGGGTTATGCCAGTCATACCCAGTCCTACTGCCTGCTTCGTTCTTCGCTGAAGAAGTGTCACAGCACCAGAGACAAGGTGATGCTGATAATGGACTATCTTGACAACATGGAAGAGGAGTATCACAAAGTCTATCCCAACGATCCCTGCCCGATGGAAGGCGGCTACAAGGCAAGCTTCGAAAGGTTCGAGATAGAATCCTTGAGATCCGTGTGAGCCCTTCAATGATACCATACGAAACACACAATAGATACTTAAGATTATTTTTTATAACTCGATAAGTCCCGAGGCT
>NZ_JBQKHJ010000118.1:0-362 GCF_052118345.1 Prevotella sp. LCP21S3_D2
CGGCAAGCGAACCATCAAGGCGAAAGAGGAGGCGAAGTCAAGCGACAAGGGTGCGCCAACCATCGAGGAGGCGGCTTCCCACATCAAGGAACTGCTCGACCTGTGGGGCTACCGGTTCGAGCCTGAGCATCACAACGAGTACGTATGGCACTTTGCCGACATCTGCATCTACTATGGCATCCCGCAGGAAGAAGTTCTGACCTACGCCGACCGTGAGTTTGGCACCAGCTACCAGGAGACGGCTTCCGTCATCAAGTCTCGCTACAAGCATCTGCATAAGTTTGGCATCTGGCACTTCTATCGCCAGGGCGAGGGCCGCAGCGGCAAGCCATCGGTAAGGAGCATCAAGCAGTGGCTACTCA
>NZ_JBQKHJ010000119.1:0-362 GCF_052118345.1 Prevotella sp. LCP21S3_D2
TGAAGTCATATTTTCCAAATGCAGTGTCTTATAACCGTTTTGTAGAACTTGAAAGTCGCGTATTCTTCCCTCTCATGTTCTTCCTGAATCTCCGTGCTTTTGGCAGATGTACAGGTATAACCTTTGTTGATTCAACCATGATACCAATATGCCACAATCTCAGGCGTTATGCCAACAAAGTGTTCAAAGGCATTGCCACAGACGGAAAGGGAACAATGGGATGGTGTCATGGGTTCAAGCTACATCTGGCTTGTAATGATAGAGGTGAGATAATTGCTTTTGTTCTCACTGGTGCAAACGTTAGCGACAAAGATCCAGCGGTATTCGATGTATTGGCTAAACGTCTGTATGGCAAGCTGTTT
>NZ_JBQKHJ010000120.1:0-357 GCF_052118345.1 Prevotella sp. LCP21S3_D2
GTCATCGTTACCCACGATGAGGGTCTTGCGTCCATCACCGACCGCACCATCCATCTCAAGGATGGAATGATAGAGAAGACGGTGGAGGCTGGAGCTGCTGATAGCCAGGAAAAAACTGCTGATAACAATAAAGAAGTTTCTGCAGAAGACCCAGACTCATCCATAGATTGCATCTAAACGCCCTGAAAGGGCAGAAGCTCCTAGCCCAGGGCAACACCCTGGGTAATTACGGACGCAAACCTGTCGCCCTGTAAGGGCAAAAGCATTTTATATTCTCGAAAGTAATATTATATGGCAAAAAAGATAAAACTCGGCGATTTCAATCGCCTTCGCATCGTAAAGAAAGTAGATTTCGGT
>NZ_JBQKHJ010000121.1:0-331 GCF_052118345.1 Prevotella sp. LCP21S3_D2
CCAACAGGGTCTCAGCAGTTTTCAGCTTTCTCTTTGTATCAGTAAGCTCTTGCCTGGTTTCTTGTAATTGCTGAAGCACAACATCCAACTTATGAGAATGGCTGGCACTTACCGCCTTGTTTTCATCATTGTATGTTTGCTGTTGAAGACGAGACAATCGAACCTCATCCGTCAACTCTTTAATATTGGCAGTAAGGCGGCTTATCTCCGCATCCTTGGCCTGAATCTGCGAATACAAGAATTTACAAAAGTTATGTAGTTCTTCTCCTGTCATACCTTGGGACGGGTCATAGTCAGCAGAAGTCCGAGACTCCTGCTGAATTTGATCGAG
>NZ_JBQKHJ010000122.1:0-323 GCF_052118345.1 Prevotella sp. LCP21S3_D2
TAAGTTTCTCTAACTCACTAGCATATGTTTCCTTTAGCTTTTGTTCACGTGCCTCAAACTCAGCACGCACACCCGCAACTACAGCTTCACGAAGAGAGTCTGAAAGATTAATCTCTCCATTACCAGTCATGAATGCCACAAGTTTTTGCATCATGTCATTCAACTGATCTACCTTTTCACAAAGCTGCTTGTTCAGGTTAGAAACCATAGCCTCAAGCTCCACCACTCGTTTGTCACGAGCCTGGAGTTTCTTGCGGAGCAACCTGTTGTCAGCTGCCTCGCTATGCGCTTGCGCACTTATAGCCTGTATGGATTTCTCTTCT
>NZ_JBQKHJ010000123.1:0-321 GCF_052118345.1 Prevotella sp. LCP21S3_D2
ACTTGCAAGCAAGTCGGAGTCTCGTTCAGGCAATATTTCAAGGCTTTGCTCAAGGCCGTGAAATCTGGTAGAACGGACTACGAGAACCTGCTTCCAATGACAATCTGCTTGAATTAATGAAATTTTTAGTGAAAGATATTTAAAAATGAGATTTGCGGGCTTTGCAAAAAGCCCGCAAATAGGGGCGTTGTGACATTTTTGGACGCTTACTAAAAAAGATATTGCCAAGGCAATAAATGTAGATTTATCCACCATTTATCGCGAATTAAAGCGAAATAGTGGTAGTCGTAACCATTACAACTGGGAAACAGCAGAAGCCAA
>NZ_JBQKHJ010000124.1:0-319 GCF_052118345.1 Prevotella sp. LCP21S3_D2
AGCGTGCATCCGGGAGTTGGTGCTCCAGGGCATCGCAGTGAAGATTGCCGACCTCGCCATCCTCTCCATTGGTATCAAGAACAAGGCGGGAGCCGCTACCGAGAAGGAGTTTACCATTGCCAAGAACATCGAGGGCTTGAAGATTAGAGCTCGTGGCACGGGCGATTTCAGTTGCCTGAACCTCAGCCTCGACGGAACGCTGAAGAAAGCCTCTGCTCTGTTAGGGGATGGCACCACCACGGATACCAACCCGGATACCGGAAAGGATACCCCTGGTGGCGACAACACCGACCAGGGCGGTAGCGGAACCACTGGAGGC
>NZ_JBQKHJ010000125.1:0-319 GCF_052118345.1 Prevotella sp. LCP21S3_D2
ACTTCATTACTAAGTATACGAAGTGTCTTGTTGCTTAGATACTAAGCATCTTATATATAAAGTATCTTGTTATTTCGATATTAAATAATTAGTATATAAAGTATTTTATTACTTCATTACTAAACATATGAAGTTTCTTGTTGTTTAGATACTAAGTTGCTTAGTATTCTTGATACTTAGATTCTTAGATGTCAAGTATCTTGTATATAAAGTATCTTATTACTTTAATATTAGATAATTAGTATATAAAGTATTTTATTATTTCATTACTAAATATACGAATTGTCTTGTTACTTAGATGCCAAGTTACTTAGTATTC
>NZ_JBQKHJ010000126.1:0-319 GCF_052118345.1 Prevotella sp. LCP21S3_D2
GCCTCCAGTGGTTCCGCTACCGCCCTGGTCGGTGTTGTCGCCACCAGGGGTATCCTTTCCGGTATCCGGGTTGGTATCCGTGGTGGTGCCATCCCCTAACAGAGCAGAGGCCTTCTTCAGCGTTCCGTCGAGGCTGAGGTTCAGGCAACTGAAATCGCCCGTGCCACGAGCTCTAATCTTCAAGCCCTCGATGTTCTTGGCAATGGTGAACTCCTTCTCGGTAGCGGCTCCCGCCTTGTTCTTGATACCAATGGAGAGGATGGCGAGGTCGGCAATCTTCACTGCGATGCCCTGGAGCACCAACTCCCGGATGCACGCT
>NZ_JBQKHJ010000127.1:0-317 GCF_052118345.1 Prevotella sp. LCP21S3_D2
TGATGGCAAGTTTGGGAAATTACCATACTAATATTCTGTCGAAAGACAATGTGCTTAAACTCGTAAATGATCGTTATCTGGTAAATACCCGATTGGAACAGGCGTTTTGGAACGACAAGCTGAACTTGTCTTTGGAGTACTCTTATTACCAAATGCAAAATAGAGTGAAGGACTTGGGGACTACGATGCGAGAGCACCAAGGTAGCTTTGGGCTTTCTTTCTTCTTGTTAGAGGACTTGGAGTTGTTCGGCGATGTCAGCATGAACTGGCTCAAGGACGCAGACCATCAGGAGCATGAGAGCGATGCCAATGCTGGC
>NZ_JBQKHJ010000128.1:0-314 GCF_052118345.1 Prevotella sp. LCP21S3_D2
GAAGAGGCTGCCATGATGCCCTAAGAGGTGCTCAGAAAATAATCGATGATGGCTACATTTATGTGGTTGACCTCGACTTGGAGCGTTTCTTCGACACGGTGAGCCACAGTAGACTCATAGAAATCCTCAGCCGCACGATAAAGGACGGTAGGGTGATAAACCTTATCCACAAATATCTCCGCAGTGGTATGATGAGCAAGGGTATGTTCGAGGCAAGTGGGGAAGGCACTCCCCAAGGAGGACCGTTAAGTCCGCTTTTGAGCAACATCATGCTCAACGAGTTGGACAAGGAACTCACAAGCCGAGGTCTCCCT
>NZ_JBQKHJ010000129.1:0-312 GCF_052118345.1 Prevotella sp. LCP21S3_D2
AGCGTGCAGGGCGTTCACCTGATTGTGAGAAATACGAAGTCGTGGAGCAATGCTGAGCTGAAGAAGCTCACCAAGATTGTTGCCTACGACGAGTATAACACCAGCGAGGACGCCGGAGGAACCGACAAGCCAGGCGGCGACTCCAACACCGATGATACCACCCAGGGCGGTGGCGGAACTCAGGAAGGTGGCGGCGGTACCCAGGAAGGTGGCGGCGGCACCCAGGGAGGAGGTAGTGACGTAGGCTTCTAAAAGCAGAGCCCCTTCGGGGGCTGTGTTTAAGCAGCAAAAGAATTAATCACTAATCACTAA
>NZ_JBQKHJ010000130.1:0-311 GCF_052118345.1 Prevotella sp. LCP21S3_D2
TGCCCTAATCCGTTCCTTGCTTGACGGTTCATACCGTCCGAACCCAGTAAAAAGGGTAGAGATACCCAAAGACAATGGCAAGATGCGCCTGTTGGGCATCCCCACGGTCATAGACCGTCTGGTTCAACAAGCCATCAACCAGACCCTAACTCCCATCTATGAGCGTCAATTCTCTCCAGGAAGCTACGGCTTCCGTCCGAGAAGAGGCTGCCATGATGCCCTAAGAGGTGCTCAGAAAATAATCGATGATGGCTACATTTATGTGGTTGACCTCGACTTGGAGCGTTTCTTCGACACGGTGAGCCACAGTA
>NZ_JBQKHJ010000131.1:0-309 GCF_052118345.1 Prevotella sp. LCP21S3_D2
GTACCATCGGCGCAAGTGAGCTTAACTTCTCTGTTCGGAATGGGAAGAGGTGGGACCTCACCGCAATAACCACCTGATAATGGGGTATGACGTATTTGCACACAAGCAAGGTAAGATAATGAACAATGTATAATTTACAATGAATAATTATTAATTATGCATTATCAATTGTACATTAATACAGCTGAAACTATGAACTTCCTAAAGAAAGTGTTCGGGCAATTAGTAATGCTCGGCTTTGACATCGCTGTCTTTACACCTGCATCCTATCAACGTCATCGTCTCTGACGACCCTCAATGGAGTTCTCA
>NZ_JBQKHJ010000132.1:0-305 GCF_052118345.1 Prevotella sp. LCP21S3_D2
TATCAGCTAAGGAAGCAGATAGAAAGCCTTCCTTTGGAGGAGCAGCATAAACGGAATAACGTTGAAGCAGCCATGTTCCAATACAGTTTTCATACACGTAATGGCAAGACCCGATACAGGGGCTTGCTCAAACATCGTATGCATGCATATAGCAGATGTATGTGGATGAACCTCCGAAGGATGGTAATATTCCAGATTTCAACATTTCAAAGATCGATATTTGCCCTTTTCGGGCCTATCAGAGAAGCTTTCGGCTCTTTCAAAGCGATTTCTCGACAGATATTCACCAGCGGAGCCGATTGCTA
>NZ_JBQKHJ010000133.1:0-304 GCF_052118345.1 Prevotella sp. LCP21S3_D2
TATCGAACATCTTTTGTGGAACGTTGTGATGTGCGGAACGCCAGATGCACTCTATCGGGTAGTGAACAATTATACGGATGGTTTCCAAAGCCGTATTGTCGTGGCGCGAACGCCGGACAACACGTTCACTCCGCTTACAGACAATCTCTTTGTGCTGACCGAAACTCAACGTGAGCACATACGGCAGATAGCACATCTCTTGCCCCTGATGGAGGGCGAGGTGGTTCTGCCTAAGTTGGAGAATAAGGGCAGGGAGTGGCTGGAACAGATACGATTGGAGACCATGAAAAATGACGACAAGGTG
>NZ_JBQKHJ010000134.1:0-304 GCF_052118345.1 Prevotella sp. LCP21S3_D2
GTTCTTCTCCTGTCATACCTTGGGACGGGTCATAGTCAGCAGAAGTCCGAGACTCCTGCTGAATTTGATCGAGACAGTTTTGTGCCTCTATATCTATGCCTAATTCGTCTAATTCCATAACCTTTGTATTTTAGTACAAAGATACAAAAAATATTTGAATTATGCAAATTTATAAAGCACATAACCACCTGAATATTAGTTAATTATACTTAAATACGAATTATGCTCTAATCTGCTTTATAACAGGCGATTCCAATACTATCATCACGGTCTTCCAATCCATCTTATAGGTAGGAACTCCTTC
>NZ_JBQKHJ010000135.1:0-300 GCF_052118345.1 Prevotella sp. LCP21S3_D2
AACTTTCTCTGTACTATCTCCTGCGGGGAGATATTCTTTTTACGGTGCAAATATAGACATTTTTATTCACACTCGCAAATATTTAACCTTTTTTTTTCGAAAAACCCCTTATTTTCTTTAGTTTTTAATAAAATTGGGTCATGGGGGCTGCTCAAATCACTATTTTCATGCACTTTTAGCCCTTTTAAACCCTCTTTTTTCTACACCTTATTATATATAGAGCGGTATTTCTTCTGTTTTCTTTACAAAATCCCCGAATATCGGTAATATCTCCCCGCAGGAGATTAGAGATTACAAGCA